>JAUUSS010000022.1 GCA_030841765.1 Collinsella aerofaciens
AACAGATGTCCTCGCCGTTGGAGAAGTAAGAGTCGCCGCGGCTACCCCGGGTGAGCAGCACGTTCTGAACGCCAGCGTCGTGAGCCATCTTCATGGCAACGCGAACCTCGTCGTCGGTGTCGACCGGCACGCCGAAGATGGCCTTCATCTCATGATGGTTCGGCTTGATGAGCAGCGGCTTCTTGTGAGCGAGCTCCTTGAGCTTATCGGAGGACAGGTCCAGGACGACGTCGGCGCCACGGGCCTGAGCGTGCTCCATGACCTTAGCCAGGAAGTCAGGCGTAGCTTTGGGAGGCACGGAGCCGGAAACGATCAGGCACTCGAGATCGCCCGCGGTGTCCAGGATGTTGTAGAGCTCCTCCTGGTGCTGCGGCGTGATCGGAGCACCAGGGTTCAGGATGCCGTACTCGTGCTGGCCATCGTTGACGTAGGTGTTAATGCGCGTGATACCGTCGGTCCAGACCGGGCGGCAGAGGCAACCCAGGTTCATGACCTCCTCGACGATGAACTTGCCCGTGAAGCCAGCGAAGAAGCCGAGCGCGACGGTGTCGACGCCCATCTTCTTAAAGGCGAAGGACACGTCGAGGCCCTTGCCGTTAGCCGTGTAGCTGGCCGAGCCGGTGCGGACGTTCTCGTCGGGCTCGAGCGGAGAGCTCGAAACCGTCATGTCGACAGCCGGGTTAGCGGTTAGCGTGTAGAACATTTACAGTACCCCCTGTATATGTGAGGGCCGCGTGGCCGGCCCATTCCAACCACGCGGTTACCTCTGATACCAAATTAGCGAGCTGCGGACTCGAGCAGTGCCTTGACCTCGGCAGCGGTGTTGCAGGCGAGCGCCTTCTCGGCGAGCTCGTCGCACTCGGCCTTGGTCCACTGGCTGATGGTCTTGCGGGCGCGCAGGATGGACGGAGCGCTCATCGAGAACTCCTCCAGGCCCCAGCTGATCAGCAGCGGCTCGAGCAGCGGATCGGCAGCGGCCTCGCCGCACATACCGACCATGATGCCGGCCTTCACGCCGCTCTCGATGATGTTCTTGAGCGAGCGGAGCACGGCGGGATAGTACACCTGGTACAGGTTGGAGATGGTGTCGTTGCCACGGTCGGCGCACATGGTGTAGCCGATCAGGTCGTTGGTGCCGATGGAGAAGAAGTCGGCGACCTCGGCAAGACGGTCTGCGAGCAGCGAGGCGGCAGGTGTCTCGACCATAATGCCGACCTCGATGTTCTCGTTGAACTTGCGACCCTCTTCGGTCAGCTCGGCCTTGCACTGCTCGACGAGCTCCTTGACAGCCAAGACCTCCTCGACGCAGGTGACGAGCGGGATCATGATCTTGACGTCACCGAAGGCGCTAGCGCGCAGCAGAGCGCGGAGCTGGACCTTGTACTGGTCGGGATTGGCCAGGCAGTAACGCACGGCGCGGAAGCCCATGAAGGGGTTGTCTTCCTTGACCATATGCAGATACGGAATCTCCTTGTCACCACCCACATCGAGCGTGCGGATGATGACCGGAGCACCCTTGAGCGCGCTGGCGACCTTACGGTAGGCGTTGAACTGCTCCTCCTCGGAAGGAAGCTCGGCAGAGTCCATGAACAGGAACTCGGAGCGGAACAGACCGATGGCCTCGGCGTCGTGATCGAGCGCGTTGGGCACGTCATCGGGGTTACCGATGTTGCAGGCGATGATCTTCTTGATGCCATCGGCAGTCACGGACGGCTTGCCACGGAAGGCCTCGAGGGCTGCCTTCTCGGCAGCGAAGGCCTCGGCCTTGGCGGTGTAGGCAGCGAGCGTCTCCTCGTCGGGATCGGCCTCAACGATACCCTTGCCACCGTCGACGACAACGGTCATACCGTTGCGCAGCGCGGTGCAGCTGTTGGAAACCGAAAGGACAGCCGGGATCTCGAGGGCGCGCGCGATGATCGCGGAGTGCGACGTGCGGCCACCGGTCTCGGTGACGATACCGGCAACGTGGGCCTTATCGATCGTGGCGGTCATGGACGGCGTGAGGTCGTGCACGACAACGACAGTGTTCTCGGGCAGGACGGAGAGGTCGACGACCTCCTTGCCCAGCAGCTCGGCCAGAATACCGGTGCGGATGTCGGCGATGTCGGCCGCGCGCAGACGGAACATCTCGTCGTCCATGGACAGGAACATGTTCTCGAACATGGTCGAGGTGTCCATGAGCGCCTGCTCGGCGCAGGTACCGCCGTCAATGGCGGCGTTGATGGCGTCGGTCATGCCCGGGTCCTGAGCCAGGACAATGTGTCCGCTCATGATCTCGGCCTCGGCCTCGCCCACCGTCTCCTTCATGTGGTCGGCCTGAGCCTGGGTCTTCTCGCAGAAGACCGAAAGAGCGGACTGATAGCGCTCCTTCTCTGCTGCCGAATCAGCAACCTCGTGCGGCTCAAACGTCAAGTCGGGATCGACGGCGACCATGACGGTGCCGATACCGATGCCCTCGGAAGCGTTGACTCCCTGATACATTCCCATTCCTCTCTCCGTGTCATGTGATAAAGCGTTTTGCCATATCCATGACAAAAGAGCGCAGCTACCTTACAACAGGTCACTGCGCCCCCAAATATGAACTTAGTTGTTCAACATGCGACCCGTTTGAGTTCTACTCGCCAAGACCGCTCTTGATGAGCTCGATGGCAGCAGCCAGAGCCTCGGCCTCGTCAGCGCCGTCGCACTTGACCTCGACCTCAGTGCCGCAGGGGATACCAGCAGCCATGAGGGCCATCGGGGACTTGCCGTTGACCTCCTTCTCGGGGGTGACGACCGTCACGTCACAGGCGTACTTGCCCATGGTGGAGGCGAACAGACCAGCCGGACGCATGTGCAGACCCTGAGGATTAACGAGGGTAGCCTTCTCAGAAACCATAATTGACTCCTTTTTGTGTTTAACCCCTGTCATGCATGTGGCAGGAGTCAGATTCACGACGTTGTTTATATTAACTCACATCAAACGGTTTTTCATTATGTTTCGGACGAATTGTTGGACAGATGTCGTTCCTGCACGCTCGCCCGCCGGGCGAGCTGCGGAAAATCGGTCGGTCCAGAGCAATATCGTGCAAACGGAATTCAGGCTGATGAACCGTTCGCGACAAAGACTCGATAGGTAGCCCCCTCTATGACCTTTTATAAGTTGCGGTGAAATAGGGACTAAATTTGGGGTTGAATCGTTTAAACAGTCCCTATTTCACCGCAACTTATGGGAGGGATAGAAAAAGGCGAAGGCCCTGGAGAGGGACTCCGCCTTTTATACAGGGGGCGATGGCATTCGCGTACCGTGGGATTAGACCAGGCGGGCGTTGATCGTCTTGGCGATCTCGGCGGCGTCGGTGGAACCCTTGACGGTGGCACGGAAGTCCTCGTCCATGAGTGCCTCGGCGACCTTGGACAGGATCTTGAGGTGCGTGGTGCCGGCCTGTGCACCCGGGATGAGCAGGGCGATGGCCACGTTGACAGGAGCGCCGTCCATGGTGTCCCAACCGGTCACGCCGGACTCGTCCTTGACGACGATGACGGCAGCCTCGGTAATGGCGTCGGACTTGGCATGCGGGATGGCGAAGCCCTCCATCATGCCCGTGGTGCCCTCGGCCTCGCGGGCCAGGAAGGCGTTCATCACGGCGTCGGCGTCGCTGGCGATACCGGCCTTGACAGCCTGGTTGGAAACGAAGCTCAGGGCCTCGTCACGAGAAGCGAAGTCCTCGGCGACAAAGACATTCTCGACCTTCACGAAGTCGGCAGCCTCGGCCTTGGGGGCCTCGACGGCAGCGGCCTTGGGGGCTCCAACGGGCTTGGCTGCAGGAGCGGCCTTCTGGTTCTTCTCGAAGTCGTACTTCTTGAAGGCCACAAACAGGATGCCACCGACCACAGCGCCGATGAGGATCGCGAGGACCCAAAGCGGACCGTTCTCGACAACGGGCAGGACCAGGAAGCCACCGTGGGGCGCCGGATCATGAACGTTGAACATAATGGTCAGAATCGAAGCGATAGAGGAACCGAGCATCATGATGGGCATGACAGGCCAGATGTTCTTGGTCATGAACGGAATGGCGCCCTCGGTGATGTGGGTGCAACCAAGGATGAGGTTGACGACACCGGCGTCGTGATCCTCCTGGCTGAAGTACTTCTTGCCGACAACGACGGCGAAGGTGGTGATCAACGGCGGAACGATGCAGGCGGCGGAGACGGCAGCCATGAAGTTGGTGCCGAAGTTGTAGGTATCGGTGCCAACACCGGCGGCCAGAGCCTCGGTGAGCATAGCGGTACCGGTGACATAAGCAGCCTTGTTGACCGGGCCACCCATGTCAAAGGCGCACATGCAGCCGATAGCAAGACCCAGGACAACGGCGCCAGAGGCGGACAGGCCCTTGAGGAAGTCCATCATGGCGGTGTTGATGGCAGCCATGGGGCCGGAAATGCCGAGCATGACCAGGCCGACGATAGCCGTCGAGAACAGCGGGTACAGGAAGATAGCCTTGAGGCCGTCCAGGTTCTTGGGCAGACCGGCAAAGACCTTCTCGAGCAGCAGGATGACATAACCGGCGAGGAAGCCGCCGACGATGCCGCCCAGGAAGCCGAAGCCCACGCCGGCGCCACCGGCGTCGATCATGCCGGTCTCGGCGTTAACAGGCAGGCCCTGGATGGCGATCATACCGGCAACGAAGCCGGGGACGAGCGCCGGGCGCTTGCCGATGGATTCGGCGATGTAGGCGGAAAGCACCGGGACCATAAGGTTCATGGCGATGCCGCCGATGATCTTGAGCATCGCAGCAAAGCTGTTGTAGTCAGACGCCGTCGAATCGAAGGACGTAATGCCCCACAGGAACGAGACAGCGGTCAAAACACCACCAGCAACAACGAAGACCAGCATGTGGCTGACGCCGTTCATGAGGTGCTTGTAGATGATGTGGCCGATGGACTCCTTCTCCTCGACCTCATCCTCGATATCGGCAGCGGCTGCAACCGTGTCGTCACCCTTGGCGGCGAGCGCGCGGTCAATCAGCTTACCGGCGGCCTCAACGGACAGGGCCTTGGAAACACCAACGGAAACCATGGGCTTGCCGGCGAAACGCTCAGCCTGGACATCCTTGTCGGCTGCGACGACGACGGCCTTGGCACCAGCGATCTCACTCTTGGTGAGCTCGTTCTCGACACCGACCTGGCCATGAGTCTCGACCTTAATGGTCAGACCGCGCTCGGCAGCTGCCTTCTCCAGCGCCTCCTTAGCCATGAAGGTGTGCGCAATGCCGGTCGGGCAACCGGTCGCGGCGATGATGTCAAACTTAGCCATGTGTCCCTCCTTCTTGAGTACAGCGCCCGCGGGCGCTCCCCTACACGCGCTTCGATGCGCGTTTTTCCACAACTGAAAGATACCAACCTACCGTCCGCGTGAGAAGAGCTAAGGTGCAAATCTCCGGTGAAAGGTTCTTTCATAACCGTAAAAGGTAAGTGAAAGTTTACCATCAACACTTGAAACGGCAAGGTGTATCTTGTAATTGAAAATGCCCGTATACTATGGCATTGCAAATCAAGCTAGATTTTCATGCCAACCAGGAGCCATCCATGACCGATAGTAGCAAGAGCGCACTTTCCCTCATTAGCACCCATCAGGGATACAGCGAGTCCGAGCAGCGCATTGTCGACTATATATTGGAGCACCAGTCCGAGGCGCCACGCCTCACGGCCGCTCAGCTCTCGCGCGCCGCTGCCACGTCCGAGGCGACCGTTTCGCGCTTCTGCCGCAAGCTTGGGTTTGGCAGCTTCCGCAGCTTTCAGTTTTCGTTGGCGAGGGATTTGGAAAGCCAGCGCAACGAGGGCCTGACCGACGAGGTCTCGCTCGACAATATGGAGCAGAGCCTCAAGAACATCCTGGCTGCCAAGGTGAGCGAGCTTAATGCGACCATCGACGGTATCGACCACGATACGCTGGCGGCTGTTGTGCATGCCCTTAAGCATGCAGGGGTTATTGAGTTTGCGGCTGTGGGCAATACGAACGCGGTCGCGCTCGATGCGACGTTTAAGTTTTCGCAGCTGGGCCTGCGCTGCATGGCGAGCACCATTAGCGAGACATCAATCGGCTTTGCGCTCACGTTGCGCCCGGGTGACGTTATCGTGCTCATCTCAAACTCTGGCAAATCGCGCCGACTGAATCGCATGGCAAAAGCGGCTCGCGACTGCGGCGCAACCGTAGTCGTCATCAGCAGCGACAGCAAGTCTCCGCTTGCTCGTTTGGCAGACTACACCTTTAACACCGTGAACCACGAGGCGCTGCTCACCACGGGCGACTTTGCGTTCTCCAAGATCAGCGCCACGATGATCATCGAAGTCATCTACAACTTCCTGCTGCCCGAGATTGAAGACGCGCGTGAGCATATCAGCTACTACGAGGAGCTCATCCAGCCGGACAAGGTCGTTGAGTAAAACGCGTAGTGGGACAAAAATTTCAGTCTATTTTGTCCCACCAACACCGCTGTTACGACCTAACCTCGAGCTTCTTCGAGCATCTGCTTTGCGTGGGCCAAGCTTGCCTCGGACTGATCGCCGCTCAACATGCGGGCGATCTCGGCGGTACGCGCTTCGCCGGTTACCTCGTCCAAATGCGTCTGGGGGACTTCGCCCGGTTCCTTGCTGACAACATAATGCTTGTCGGCCATGACGGCGACCTGCGCCAAGTGGGTTACGACAATCACCTGATGCGTAGCGGCGAGATCTGCCAGCACGCCCGCGAGTGCACGCGCCGTGGAGCCACCGACACCAGCATCGACCTCGTCAAACACCAGTGTATCGACACCGTCCGCGTTACCGAGGACAACCTTGCTCGCCAGCATGACGCGGCTGAGCTCACCGCCCGACGCAATTCGACGCAAGGGGCGCGGCGTCAAACCGGCACCGCTGCGGTATAGCAGCTCGTAGCTCGAAGGACCAACGGGCGTCCACTCAGCACGGGGAAGATCACGCGACTCCCAGACGAGCTCGGCACTACCCATCTCCAGGCGAGCCATCTGGCGGCCCACCTCGTGACAGAAGCGCGGGGCCGCCGTATTGCGAGCGCGCTTAAGCGCCTTGGCGGCAGCAAACAGTTCGCGCTCCGCCGCGCCAAGCGCTTCACGCGCCTTTTTGATCTGTTCGTCGCCATCATCAACCAGGGACAGCAGCTCTTGCGAGCGATCGCGCATGGCAAAAACATCGTCCATAGTGGGACCCCACTGACGCAACAGACCCTTGAGGTCGGAATACCGCTCACGCATGCGAGCGAGCTCGCGCGGGTCGAAGGCGATGCCATCGCGATAGGCACGAAGCTCGTTCGCGCAATCCTCAAGGGAGATACAGGCATCCGAAAGTGCATCGGCGATGTCACCCAGCTTGCGATCGACGGTCGCCATGCGTGAAAGCTCGGCCACGGCGCCATTCACGGCATCGAGCGCTCCCCCTTCGGCGGCAAGCGATGCATGGGCATCGTTAGCCGTGGCAACCAGTACCTCGGCATGTTCGGAGCGCGGCAGCAGTTCCTCGAGTTCCTCATACTCGCCCGGCTTGGGGTCGACCTCGCCGATGCGCTCGAGCGCAAAGCGCGCCTCCTCGACGAGGCTCCCCTGCGCACGCGAGGCCTCTTCGACACGTCGAACCTCCTTAGCGGCAGCCCGCGAAGCCTTAAAGCAGGCGCGGTACGCATCCAGCGCCTCGAGCGCAGAGCGTCCCGCCCACGCATCGACCATCGCAACGTGATGCGCCGGATCGAGTAAGCGCTGGTGCTCGTGCTGGCCGCACAGATCCATCATCACGCCGACGCGCTCCGAAAGCTCGCGCACGCTGGCGATGCGGCCGTCAATCTTGACGCGGCTGCGGCCCTCGGCGGAAAGGCTGCGCTGGACCGTGAAGCCTTCCGTGTCGTGCGGGCCGTCAAACAGGCGCGCCTCGACGCTCGCCAGCGCCTCGCCCTCGCGCACCGTCGACGAATCCGCGCGCTCACCCAAAATAAGCTTGAGGGCCGAGAGCAGCGCGGTCTTGCCGGCGCCGGTCTCGCCGGTCAGGACAGTCAGGCCGGCACTCGGCACCAGCGTCGCCTCGCGAATGAGTGCAATGTTAGAAACCTGCAGCTCATCGATCATGGCGGACTCCGTAGAATACGCGGCTCACCGAGTTGTAAAAACTCTCGGGGCCGTAGTCGAGCAGCAGCACATCGCCGGGGCCTCGGCGCACGGCCACGCTCTCGACCGTGCCGTCGCAGGTAATAAACTGTCCATCGATAGCGATCGCCGGAACGCTCGGACGGTCATCAGACATAAAGATTTCGACGACATCGCTCGGCGAAGTCAAGAAAGCGCGAGCTTGAATGGTGTGCGGCGCAATGGGTACGCAGACCATGCCCGTATAGTCAGGGCTCACGATGGGGCCACCGGCGCTGAGCGCGTAACCCGTAGAACCAGTCGCCGTCGAAACGACGACACCGTCACCGCGTAGGCGGTCGATATGGTGACCGGACACCGTGATGTCAAACTCGACCATATCGGACAGGGGGCCGCGCGTAAGCGCCATGTCGTTGAGGGCGAAGGTGCGCACAACATCCTTCGTACCATCTTCGCGCACGGACACGATATCCGCGGCGATGGTAGCGCGACGGCTCACATGCAGCTCGCCGGACAGGGCGTCGCTCACGACCTGCAGAATGTCGCGCTCCTCGGGACTCGCAGCAGTTAAAAAACCCAGGTGACCATAGGAAAGACCGAGGATAGGAATCTCACGATGGTTGAGGATGCGGGCAGCGCGCAGCAACGTGCCGTCGCCGCCGAGCGTAATGACCAGATCGGAGCCGTCAATATCAGGCGTGCTTTGAATCTTCGATCGCTGGTCGGCAGCCCATGCGACCTCATAGCCCTGGCGCGTCAGCCAAAGCTCGAGCATCAGGCCGCTCTCGACCGCCTCTTGCTTGTAGTAATTGGGAACCAGAAAGACCTTCATAGCGTTGCAGCTTTCTCGCTCATAACCGATACCTGGGATTGCAGCTCGTCTTGCGAGCGATCGCCGGGGTCAAATCTCGTGCCGTACAGGAAAAACTCAACGTTGCCCTTGGCACCATGAATGGGCGACACGCACACATCGACCGGGAACAGGCCCTTGGCAGCAAAGAGTTCAACCGCCGCCACGAGTGTATCGCGGCGCACGGCGGGATCGGTCACAATGCCGCCCTCGCCCACCAGCGCCGCCGGAGCCTCAAACTGCGGCTTTACGAGCGTGCAGAATGCACCCGTAGGCGCCAGGCACGCCAGTACCGCATCGATAATGTTCGCGATGCTTGTAAACGAGACATCACACACAGCCAGGTCGATAGTGCCGGCATAGCCAAGCTCAGGCAGCTGCGTCACGTTTGTGCGCTCATGCAGCGTCACGCGATCGTCCTGGCGCAACGACCAATCGAACTGGGCGCGACCCACGTCCACCGAGACAACGGTCGCAGCTCCGCGCTTGAGCAGGCAATCGGTAAAGCCGCCGGTAGAGCAGCCCACATCCAGACAGGCAAGGCCCGTCGGATTGATACCAAACGCATCAAGCGCGCCTTCGAGCTTAAGACCGCCGCGGCCAACATAGGGAATGCGTCCCTTCACGTGCAGCGGCAGGCCCGGGGTCACCTTAAGGCCCGGCGAAGTCAAGCGCTCACCGCCACTCGAGACCAAGCCGGCCATAAGAGTGCGAAGGGCATCCGCGCGATCGGCGCAGATGCCCTGTGAAATCAGTTCGTCATCAAGACGCACGCGTTTCATGAATGCCATCAACCATTCGTATCCGGAGATGCGGCCTAGCTATCCTGGGATTCGTTTGCCGCATCCTCATCGTATTCCTGCTCGAGCTTGTCGGCCTCACGCGGCGTCAACTCAAACTTGTCGACCATATCGACCGCGCGGGAGCCCAGCTCAATCGCTTCGTCAAACAAATCGAGCGAACGCTCCAAGGAGGTATCCTTGGAGCGAACGGTAGCGATGATCTGATCCAGACGGTCCGAAATCTCATCAAAGTTACGGACAGAACCCTCTGGCATGGCTACTCCTCGACGGAGTCGATGTCAGCCTCGGCGGCGTCCGCATCCTCGGCCAGCACGCCAGCCTCAGCCTGAGCAACCGCAACCTTGGCGGCAGCCTCGGCAGCCTGCGCCTCCTCGCGAGCGCGATCTTCGGCCAGCAGCTCCTGGTACAGGCCCTCGCCCGGCAGCTCCTCGCTGCGAGCGATCTTGCCCAGCACGCCGTTGACGAACGACGCGGACTGGTCGGTGCCATAGGCCTTGGCAAGCTCGACGGCCTCGTTGATCACGATGGCGTCAGAGACCTCCTCGTCGGTGAGGAAACGCATCTCGTAAACGGCGATTCGCAGCAGGTTGCGGTCGGCGCCGGGCATGCGCATAAGATCCCAGTTCTTGGCAACAGAGCGCAGAGCACAGTCGATGCGGTCGATATGCTCATAGGCACCGCGGCACAGCTCCAGCGCATAGGGGTCGAGGGGACCCTTCGAGATCAGGAAATCACCCTCGAGGACGCGCTCGAGCGGACTGTCCGTGGCCTCGGCCTGGAACAGCAGCTGCAGCGCCTGACTGCGGGCAAGCGTACGCCCGCGATAAACCTTAAGGCTCAAAGGTTACTCCTTGGGGAAAACGAGGCCGTCAATGCAAACGTCAACGCGCTCGACCTCGACGCCCACCTGAGCATCGATGGCAGCGACCACGGCGGCGCGAACGGCCTCGGCGAGTTTCTTGAACGGATAGCCAAAGAACACCACGACACGCACGGTGAGTGCGAGTTTGTCGCCGACGACCTCGGCCTCAACCGCCGGCTCGGAAGCCGGGGCCTTGGACGAGAGCATCATGGAGACAAGGTTGGTGGCAAGGTCCTTGACGCCAACGGAGGCGATGCCCTCGACATCGGACACGGCGCGCGAGACGATGGCGGTCAGAACATCGGGCGAAATGCCGATGCCGTCAATCTTGATTTCCTGGGGCATGAGTCCTCCTATAAGAGTTGGTTGCTAGACGCGGGAGACGAACTTGCCGTCGCGGGTGTCAACCTTGATGACCTCGCCCTCGTTGAGGTACATGGGGACCTGGATGACAGCGCCGGTGTCGATCGTGGCCGGCTTGGTGGAACCCTGGACGGTGTCGCCCTTAAAGCCCGGGTCGGTCTGGACGATGGTGGTCTCGATGAACATCGGCGGGGTCACGCCCATGAGCTCATCGTCGGCGAAGAGCAGCTGGCAGATGTCGTTCTCGCGCAGCCACTTGGAGTTCTCGCCCACCATGTCCTCGGGAACGGGAACCTGCTCATAGGACTCGTTGTCCATGAAGATGTAGTCGGTGCCATCGTTGTAGAGGTACTGGAACTCACGGGTGGTGAGCATGACGCTCTCGAACTTGGTGCCGGCGTTGCAGGTGTTCTCGACGACGCGGCCGCTCTTGATGTCGCGGGTCTTGTAGCGCACAAACGCGCCGCCCTTGCCCGGCTTGACATGCTGGAACTCGACGATGGTGTAGACCTTGTCCTTGATGCGGAGACCGAGGCCGTTCTTGAAGTCGGCGGTAGAAATGGTAGGCATAGCGACCTTTCTTGTTATGGGCAGAACGCACAAGCGTCCAAATTACATACGACAGAAATTATACACTTGCAGACGGCGCCTGCGGCGAGCGCATAAAAAGAGAACGCGGGGCGTCCGAATCGATTCGGACGCCCCGCCCCAAAAATGTATCGAAATGGGCTAGCAATCGATGACGTGCAGGTCGTGCGGGGTCTTGGTGAAAGGCTCGTAGCCGTTCTCGGTGACCACGCCGTAATCCTCCAGGCGCACGCCGCCCACGCCGGGCAGGTAAACGCCGGGCTCCATGGTGACAACCGAGCCGATCGCGATGGTGTTCTTGCTGCGGTTGAAGTTGGGCAGCTCGTGGATGTCGATACCGACGCCGTGGCCCAGGCCATGATTGTAGTAATCGCCATAGCCGGCATCGCCGATGATCTTCTTGGAAAGCTTGAAGATGTCGTTACCCTCAACGCCCGGATGGATGGCGGCGACGCACTCCTCGTGCGTGCGGCGCACGAGCGCGTACAGGTCGAGCTGCTCCTGCGTGGGCTCGCCCATCACGACGGTGCGCGTCATGTCGGAGCGGTAATCGCAGTAGCCCGCGCCGTAATCCATGAGAACGAAATCGCCCTTCTCGATCACGCGATCGCTCGGCACGGCATGCGGGTTGGCGGTGTTGGGACCGCTCGCCACGATGGAGCCGAAGGCAAGGCTGTCGGCGCCGTTGGCGAACATAAAGTTCTCGAGCTCGTTGCGAACCTGCTTCTCGGTCATACCGGGCTTAATAAAGCCGAGCATATGCTGGAAAGCGGCATCGCTGATCGACTGCGCATGGCGCATAAGCTCAATCTCCTCGGCATCCTTGATGGCGCGCATCTTGCGGATGTCGTCGTGCATCAGCGGTAGGATGCAGGCGACGGAACGGTCCTCCAGGCCGCGCTGAATACCCTGGTAGAAGTTAATCTGCATATCGTCCTCGACAGCACAGACACGGCACTTGTTAGCCGCAATCTTGCCGGCGACCCAGCCGGGGATGGTACCCTCGTCCATGTCGTAAACCCAGGGGCTGCCGGCGGGCGTGTTCTCCTCAAAGCTGTTGAGGTAGCGCGAGTCGGTATGGAACAGGCACTGGTCGGCCGTAATAAACACCGCGTGCGGGAATTCAAAGGTGTAATCGAAAACGCCCTTCACGCCCGTAAGCCAACGAAGGTTGGCCTCGTCGCGCACCACGATGGCGTCGTAGCCACGCTCGGCCATCAGGGCACGGACACGCTCGATACGACCGGCAGGACCGGCAGCAAACTCAGACATGCAGATTCCTTTCTTGTTGTCTCTATAAAGACGGGACGGGTCTCAACCGAACGACGGAATCGCATGCGATCCGCAACCGATTGGAAACCCGCCCCTCAACATGATACGAAAGACGATGGATGTCAATAAAACTTAGAGAAGTTCTTTGCGAGCAGCCAAGTAGGCGTGAGCATGGCGCTCAAGAACCTCGTCCTCAACGCACGTTAGACGAATAGCGCCGAGTGCCGCGGGCAGCGGCAACATACTGCGGTTCGAGCGGACAAACTGCTGCCTGCGGAACTCCTCGATATATGCGGCAGGCTCCAGATCGAAGGCAAGTTCCTCGATGCCAAAGTCCTCCAGGCAGTCATCGACCTCAAAGACGTAATCGATATCAAAGTCGCAGGCATCATGTGCTAGGCGCGCCTCAAAGCGCATGCCCTCGGATAACAGCTGATAGGCAGGGACCTGCGAGGCGGCATCGCCCAAGCAGGCGCGCAGGGTACGCTCCCCCGTCTTGCCAAAATCGAGCGCATGGCGAGCGCTCGGGTTCGTGGCCATCAGTACGTCCTTACGGGCAGTCTGAGACCATTGAACGGCATTGACGAGTGCGACCTCCTCGCCCGCGAGAATCTCGGGGACGGTCTCAGTAAACTGATTCCAGCGGGACTTGCTGCTCGAAAGCATGGTGCCAACAAGTACCGCATAGCCGAACTTGAGGTCCTCGGGTTCCGCCTCGCGAACAAGGTCGAGATCACACACAACCAAGCCCGGTTCGGGACGGAACGCGATAGCGGGAAGCGCATTGGCCAACGAGGCAACGAGCGGCTTCATGGTCGTCGCGACCGTGAGCATGGCGTCGAAGGTCGTCGGCAGCAGCGCGCACTCGGTTCGGCCACACCACTGGTTGGCGCACCAGCCAACAACCGAACAGGTTGCGGCATCGCCAACAGCGACAACCAGATCGTCGCAGGTGATGCGGTTGGCAGACAGGGCGCCAAAGATAGCATCGGCGTCGGCCAGCGTGGCACCAGCAGGCGAAACCTCGAGGACGAGCAGCGACACGGCAAAAACGGCGTCGACCAGCGCATGCTCGACGACCTCACCAAAACGCTCGGATGTGGCGTCGTTCCAAACCACCATCGCGCGCTTAGGCTTGCCCACGGCCGAGGCAAACATGCGCGGCAGCTCATCGAACGTGCCCAATCCGACGCGGACATCGACACTGCGGTTTTGGAAATTGATCAGTTGACGGCGAATCATAGCAGTCCACGCTCCAAAAGCATCTCGGCACAAAGGTAGGAAACGTCCTCGAAGGACTTGTTGCGAATATCAAGGGTAATATCGGCGGCCTGGCGATACAGCGGACGACGATGCTCAAACAGGCGCGCGGCATGCTCGGGCGAACGGAAATCGGGGCGCGTGTCGGACCGACGAATCTGGCGAATCGAATCCTCGAAGTCGCCCTCGAGGTACACGCACGTACCCATTTCGTGCATCAGCTCAATATTCACCGGCGTCTCGACGATACCGCCCCCGCACGAAACCAACAGGCTGCGCTCGCTTTGGAGCGAACGGAGCGCCGAGGTCTCGAGCTCGCGAAAACGATCCTCGCCCTCGGTCTCAAAAATCTCGGTTACCGACTTGCCGCAACGGCGCACGACCAGGCGGTCGGTATCGATAAAACGCCGCTTGAACATAGTGCCGACGTTGCGCGCAAGCGTCGATTTGCCCGCGCCCAAAAAGCCGATAAAGAAGATATGGTCGCAGCCGTGTTTGATGTGCTGGGACATAGCGAGACCTAATCCTCGCAGGGAAGGTCGCGCAGGGCCCGGCGCTCAAAGATACGGAAGATCTGCGTATACCACAGGTCCTGCGTCGCCTGCGGCTTAACCAAGATGGTATCGACGCCGGCGAAGTTGCCGCTCCACACGTCCGTGTAGAGCTGATCACCGATCAGCACCGCCTCGTCGGCCGTGGCGCCGAGGCGCTTAAGACCCGCCTTGAGGGCAAACGGCGCCGGCTTCATGGCGTGGCTGATGGCCTCGAGTCCCAGCTCGCGTGCAGAGCTCATGACCTGGTCGCGATGCCAGTTGTTGGACACCATGCACAGCTTAAAGCCTTTGGCGCGGGCGGCATCGAGCCAAGCGGAAACCGCGGCGGGAACCTGCTCGGTGTCGCGCGGCACCAGGGTGTTATCGCGATCGAGCAGAATGGCGCGTTTGCCGTCGGCCCACAGGGCATCAAGGTCGATGCGATCGACCGAGGCAACGTATCGTTTGGGGCTAAAAATCCTCATGCTAATTCCAAGACTGTTGATGCTCTTCGTAGGTTTGCGAGAAGTACTCCTCGTCCTGCGTAATGTAGAAATACAGGTCATCGGAGTCGGTCGGCTCAAGCGTGGCCTTGAGTGCCTCGAGCGACGGAGAGCAGATGGGCGTGGGCGGCAGGCCCTCATGCTTATAGGTGTTATACGGACTATCGCTCTGCAGGTCGTCGGCGGTAACCTCGCCACCGGTGACATACATCATGGTCGCATCGCTGTTGAGATAGCGCAGACCGTCGAGCTTGCCGGCAAGGCGGTTGTAGAAGACCGAGGCCACGTGCGCACGTTGATCGGCGTTGAGGCCCTCGCGCTCAACGATAGAGGCCAAGTTGACGATGTCGTAGTCGGACATCTCCACACCATAGCGCTCCTTGATCTTGGCTTCGCAGCTCGCAAAGTCAAGCGACTTGTACTCGGTCTTAAACTGATCGAGCATAGCGCGAATCACGTCATCGACCGTCGGCGAATCGCCCAACGAATAAGTCTTGGGGAACAAGAAACCCTCAAGCGAGTCGTTGGCGGCGCCCTTAAGGAAGCTATAGTCGTCCACGTAGTTGGAGGCCTTAGCCTGGTTGAGGAAGTCTTCCTTAGAGATGCCATCGTAGGCCTGGGCCACACGGTCGGCGACTTGATCGACCGTCAGGCCCTCAGGGATAGTTAGCGCATTGGAGCCCGCGTTGGGACCTTCCATGAGCTGCTGAACAACCTTGGTCGCGTCCATGAGTGTGGTGAACAAATAGGTACCAGGCTTGAGCGACATATCGGCGTTGAGCTTTTTCACCGCCGCATAGTAATCCTTGGGATTCTCGACGATATGGTTCTCGGAGAGAATCGAGGCGATCGTATCGCCCGAAGCACCGTCGGGAATGGTTACCGTAACCTGCTGACCAGCCGTGACCTTCGTATCCTCACCGGCAAAGAAGCCCTTGACGGCCGGCACGACAAAGAAAACGATCGCGACAAGCGCAAGCACCGCCACCACAACGCCGATGATCATGGGAACCGGAGAGCTCTTCTTTTGAGCACCGCGACGAGTATGCGTGTTGTAGCTCGAGCGGGTCGCCGGAGCAACGCCATGCGAACCGCGGGCGTGATGAGAATGCGATTGGGGGGCCTGCGTTCGCTGGGTAGGTGCCTGCTGCTTAAAGCGGGTACCGCCTGCAGGCTGGGCCGTACGAGCAGTGGGCTGCTGAGCCGCGTGAGAAGCCGGATGCTGAACCGAACGAGCAGAAGGCTGCTGACCCGTCCGTTGAACAGGTTGGGCCGAACGAGAGAAGGACTGCACCGGGCGCGCGGCAGGCTGAGCTGCGCGCTGCGTCGGCTGTGCCGGACGCTGGCCAGGCTGGGCAGGGCGCGACGCCGGCTGACGTGTACGATTCGGCTGGCGCGGATCGGAAGCACTAGGCATGCGAAACCTCCTCGTTTTTACGATCGAGCCATGTCTGCAAGAACAGGCTGGCGGCGATCATGTCAATCTTGCCCCTCATCTGCTTTTCGTTGAGCCCCTGCTCTCGCAGGATTCGCTTGGCCTCCTGCGAGGACAGACGCTCGTCCTCAAACTCCAGCGGAAGGTCGAGCTCGTCGGCAATCTTTTGGGCTACGGCGGCGACGCGCTCGGCCTGGGGGCCGGGTTCACCGGCCATGGTCAAAGGACGTCCGCTTACCAGGATATCGGGCTCATAGTCCTCGACCAAGTAGCGAAACGTCTTTGCCATGCCAGTGACCTCGGCAGCCGGGAGCACCTTGACGGGCATCGCCATCTTGCCATCACGGCTCGAGACGGCGATGCCGATTCTGGTCTCTCCTATGTCCAGCGCAAGCGCGACCACAGCGACTACCGGGATTCTTAGGCGCCGAGCGCGGTCTTGGCGGCCGCAAGGGCATCGGCGATGCCGGCGGCGTTCTTGCCACCGGCCTGGGCCATGTTGGGACGGCCACCACCGCGACCGTCGACCAGACCCGCGATCTGCTTGATCACGTTACCGGCGTGGAACCCGGCCTTCACGGCGTCATCGGAGCCGGCAGCGAGCAGGGCCGGAGTGCCCTTCTCAGTCACGCTGGCGACGACACAAGCGACAGGGCCGGCGACCTTCTGGTGGACGGTATCCCATACGTTGCGCAGGTCGGCAGCTTCAAGACCCTGGAGCTCAGCAACGACCAGCTTGTAGCCGCCGAGCTCGACAGCACCCTCGATGGCACTGGAAATGGCATCGGAGGAACCACCGGTCAGAGCCTTTTTGAGCTTGTTGGACGTCTCGCGCAGCTCGGCCTGCAGGTTCTCCACACGGGCGGGAACCTCGTCGACGCGGCACTTGAGCGCAGCGGCGGCGGCGTCAACGAGCGCCAGGCGGTCGGCCATATAGTCGAGAGCACCCTTAGAGGTCACGGCCTCGATACGGCGGACGTTCGAGCCCGTAGAGGACTCGGAAATGATCTTGAACAGGCCGATCTCGGCGGTGTTGGCAGCGTGCGTGCCACCGCAGAGCTCGCGGGAGAACGGCTGGTCCTCGGTGCCCACGGAGACGACGCGGACGACATCGCCGTACTTCTCGCCAAACAGAGCGACAGCGCCGGCAGCCTTAGCCTCGTCGATGCCCATGACACGGGTCACAACCGGCTTGGAAGTGAAGATCTGCTGGTTGACCAGGTCCTCGACAGCCTTGAGCTGCTCGGAGGACAGAGCCTCGAAGTGCGTGAAGTCAAAGCGCAGGTGCTCGGGCGTCACCAGCGAGCCGGCCTGGGAGACGTGCTCGCCCAGGACCTGCTTAAGGGCGGCGTCGAGCAGGTGCGTGGCGGTGTGGTTACGGCGCAAGAAGCCACGGCGCTCGGCGTCGAGCGCGGCGGTAACAGCGGCACCGACAGTCAGCGTGCCATCGGCAACGTGCGCGAGGTGGGCATACAGGCCGTTGTGGTTCTTGGTGTCGGCAACGGTCAGAACAACGCCCTCGGCGGAAAGCATGCCGGCATCGCCCTGCTGACCACCCATCTCGGCATAGAACGGGGTGCGGTCGAGCACAACCTCGACATCCTCGCCGGCGGCAGCGGACTCGACGGACTCGCCGTTGCGCACGATGGCGACAACCTTGGCGCCCTCGATCACATCGTTGTCATAGCCGTCGAACTCAGTCGCGGCGACCTTGTCCGAAAGCTCGACCCACACGTCATTGAAGCTGCCCCAGGCGTCGCCCTTGGCATTGGCGCGGGCGCGGGCCTTCTGGTCCTCCATGCAGGCAGTGAAGCCGTCCATGTCGACGTCGTGGCCAGCGGTGCCGGCGATCTCGACGGTCAGATCGATGGGGAAACCAAAGGTGTCGTGCAGCTTAAAGGCGACATCGCCCGGAAGCACGGCGCCCTCGGCAAGCACTGCCAGGGCCTCGTCCAGATAGACGCGGCCGTTGTCGAGCGTCGTGGAGAAGCGCTCCTCCTCGGAGGCGACGATACCCTTGACGAGCGCGACATTCTTGAGCAGCTCGGGATAAGCCTCGCCCATCTGAGCGTTAACCTCGTCGATGAACTTGGTCAGGAAGGCGCCCTCGATGCCCAACAGGCGACCGTGGAACACGGCGCGGCGGAGCAGGCGGCGAAGAACGTACTCGCGACCCTCGTTACCGGGAAGGATGCCGTCCGAGATCATAAAGTCGACAGCACGGGAGTGGTCGGCGATGATACGCAGAGAACGGCTGGCACCGGAGTAACCCTCGGCGTCATAGGTCTTGCCGCTGATCTCCTCACCCAGCTTGATGAGGTGCTGCATCAGATCGCCGTCGTAGTTGGCGGTCTTGTGCTGCATGATGGCGGCCATGCGCTCCAGGCCCATGCCCGTATCGAGGTTGCGGTGCGGCAACTCCGGCATGGAGCCGTCCTCCTTGCGGTCGTACTGGGTAAACACGAGGTTCCAGAACTCCAGGAAGCGGTCGCAGTCGCAGCCGGGCTTGCAGTCGGGGCTACCGCAGCCGACCTCCTCGCCCATGTCAAAGTAGATCTCGGAGCACGGACCGCAGGGGCCGGTGGGGCCAGCGGCCCAGAAGTTGTCGTCCTCGCCCAGGCGGGAGATGTGGTCCTCGGCAACGCCCAGAGAACGCCACACGTCGTGGGTCTCGTCGTCCTCGGTAAAGACGGTAAAGTACAGGCGGTCGAGCGGCAGCTTGAACTCCTTGGTGATGAGCTCAAAGGCCCAGGCGCAAGCCTGCTGCTTGGAGACGCCGCCAAAGGAGAAGTCGCCGAGCATCTCAAAGAAGGACAGGTGACGGCCGTCCTCGCCGATGCAATCGATGTCGTTGGTGCGGATGCACTTCTGGCAGGAGATAGCGCCGATCTCCTTCATGGTCTTCTTGCCCTGGTAGTACTCCTTAAACTGGTTCATGCCGGCGTTGGCAAGCAGCAGCGAGGGATCGTCGGGGACGAGGGACGAAGAAGGATAGAGCTTAAGACCGCGCTCCTCAAAGAAGTTGAGGAACTTGGAGCGAATCTCGGCCGTAGTCATTGACGGGTAGTCAGCACTCATAGAGGGAATCTCCTCGGTTTCACATCGAAACAGTTCAAACGTAACGATATTACCATCCCACCGCGCAAGTGCAAAAAAGAGGGCCGGCACAATGCCGGCCCTTCAGCGAAATTGCATGTTAGCGCGTATGAATATTAATCCGAATTACCCCGCTAGTTGTCATCATCGTCCAAGGAGCCGTCGATGCCGGTATTGGTATCGTCGTCCGAGTTGGAATCATCCTCTTTGGCAAAGGGGTTCTTGAAGAAGCCCGTGGCATCGGGCTGCAGACCAGAGAGCTTAATCCAGGGATTATCGAGCTCGGGCTTAGGCATCGCTTGGGCCTCGGGCGCAGTCTCGTTGCCGATGAGCTCGGACTCGTAAATGAAGGTGTCGTCGCCGAGCGCGTCGTAGGCGGCGACCGGGTTGCCATCGGCATCGCGGTACGGTGTGCCCTTAAACACGGCGCCGTCATAGGCCACAAGCTGGCGGCCGGTCTCATTCTCGAAGTAGTACACGAAGATACCTTTGAGGGCCGCACAAAGCGGGATGGCAATAATCATGCCGATGGGGCCCATGAGTGCCGAGCCAATAACGAGCGCCGTGAGGCTCATGATGGGATGCACCTGCACCGAGCTCTGCATAACCTTAGGCGAAATCACGTTATCGGTGACGTTTTGCGCGACCATCGTCACAATAAGCGTCCATAACGCCAACATGGGGCTGAACATGAAACCAAGCACTGTGGCGATTGCTGCGCTCACCCAAGGACCGACGACCGGAACCAAATGCATGATGCCGGTAAAGATAGCCATGAGCGCCGCATACGGATGGCCGATGATCATAAAACCGATAAAGGCGAGGAAACCACCACAGATGGACGTCACGACCATACCGCGCATGTAGCCGCCGACAGAGCGAGAAAGGATGGCGACCATAAAGCGGTACGAGGTCTCCTTCTCCTGACCGATGATGGTGCAAATCTCGTGATGCATGCGAGGGTAGTCGCAGGCCATCCAGTAGGCAAGCACCAGACCAAGGAAGATCACGAACAACTGCGAGGCCGTATTGGTGATGAGCGGGAACACACCGCGGCCAAGCTCGGCAGCAATCTGAGACACATACTTCGATGCCACGGCAACCAGCGACGAAAGATTATCGTCCAAATACTCCTTGAGCGGCGTGTTGTTGAGCGTCTTGGCATGCGAGATCATCTCGTTGAGATCGCCACCTGCAACACGAAGCTGCTCGGGCAGGCGGCTCAGGACTTCCATGATCTGACCAAAGAGAATCGGCGACAAGATGCAAACGACACCGACGAGCACGGCAACAACAACAATAAGCGCGATAAGCGAACCGATGCCGCGATTCACGCCATGGTGCTCGAGCCAATTGGTGATCGGGGACATCACAAAAGCAATGATGGAGCCGACGGCAAGAAACTCAATAACCGGTGCCAGGATGCCCATAAGGTTAAAGATGACAGCAGCAATAACAATGCAGCCGACAACGGCCCAAATGCGCAGCGTCAGAATGCGGGTGTCGCGCAGCACGCGATCGGTTTGTTGGGGGTGCTCACTCATGAACGAATCATCACTCCGTCGGGGTCGATCTTGTCCTGAATCTTCTTAAGCGTGCGGCGCAGCAGACGCGAGACCTGCACCTGCGAGATGCCCAGCTTCTTGGCAATCTCGATCTGGGTCATGCCCTTCACAAAGCGCAGCTCGATCACCTCGCGCTCACGCGGCGAGAAATCGCGGATGGCTTCCTCGATCACCAGGCGGTCATCGGTAAAGTCGAGCTCGTTGTCATCGTCGGCGTAACGGTCGAGAATCGAGGGCGCATCGTCGGAATCGGACGCACCAGGAGCCTCGATGGGCACCGAGGTATAGGCCGAAGACGATTCCATAGCCTCGAGGACCTCATCGACAGTCACATCTAGATACTCAGCGATCTCCTCAACCTTGGGCGAACGCTGCAGCTCGTTGGTAAGTTTGTCAGTAGCTTGGTTGACCTTGGCCGAGAGCTCCTGCAGACGACGCGGTACGCGCACGCTCCAGCCCTTGTCGCGGAAATGGCGTTTGATCTCGCCCAGGATAGTGGGTGTTGCAAACGTCGTGAACTCGAGCCCGCGCTCGGGGTCAAAGCGGTCGATAGCCTTAAGCAAACCCAGATAGCCGACCTGCATGAGGTCGTCGAGCGGCTCGCCGCGATTCTTAAATTTATTGGCAAGAAACCTTACCAGATTCATATGGGACATGACGAGCTGCTCGCGGGCGTCCGGATCACCGGTCTCTTTGTAGCGACGAAACAGCTCGCGGGTTTTCTCCTTGTCCCAAGCGGTCTTGCCGCTCCGGGAACGTTCGGTCATATTAGATATCCGCCTTGAGATCGAGGGAAAGCGTCAGGGGCGCCGCAGTCTTTTCGTAGGAGTCGCACACGCTCGCGAGGATGAGCTCGGCATACACCGCAGCCTGGTCGTCTTCATCGACCGTAGCCTGGTCACCAAAGGTAATAGTCATGCCAACGTGGGTCTCATCGACATCGAATTTGATGGTGATGTCGTCGCAGTCGACCGCGGTGCAACCAAAGATGAAAGCCTCCTCGGCAGCCATGCGGATGTCCTCGATGCGATCGACAGACATAGAGCACAGGGCACCAACGTTGGCTGCCGTCATGCGCACAAGGCGAGCGAGACGCGGGTCACCGGCAACGGTCAGCGTGATAGGGCAGGTTGCTTCGCTACTCATCGCAGGACTCCTCAGAGGTCTCGGCGGGCGTATAGGTGTAATACTGAGCCGGCTTGGATACAGACTTCTGACCATCATCGTCGCCCGCGGCGGCCTCGTCCTCGCCAATTAGGACGCGCTCGGTAGGCTGCTCGGCCTCCGCAGCGGCAGCGGCGAGCTTGCGATCGGCGTCGGCTGCAGGAGCCTTCACCTTATTGAAGAGCTTCTGCACAGCACCGGCGGCAGAGTCGGTCACGCTCGACACAGCATTGCTGGCCTCGGCCATGCTACCGGTGACCTCAGAAATGTCGCGAACCACGGCTTCGACCTCTACGAGATTGGAGGTAAGGGCATCAACTGCCGTCTTGCTCGACTTAAGCAGCGGCTCCATCTGGGCAAGTGCCGGCGTAAGCTCATCGACAGCGCCATCGAGCTTTGCCACCACAGGCTGAGCCTCGGCGATGGTGTTGTTGAGGTCGTTAACGGTCTTATCGAGCGAGTCGACAACGGTGCGGGTCTTGCGCAGGGTAAGCGCGAGCTCAACGATAGCCCACACGCCGGCAACGGCGAGCAGCAGCAAGGCGATTTGAATGGGACTCATACAAGCCTCCCAAAGGAATCGATATACAAACGTTTTCCATGGTACCCCAAAGGGGGCCGAACATGCCATTAGCAGCAACGTGGGACAAAATTATCAGCAGCTACTTCGGTGCATTCCCGCTGCGGTCGCGCTCACTTTGCTCTACGCGCCATTCTTCCCAACCGCGGCCGGCAGGCTGCCAAAATGCACCGCGTTCCAAGCCTTCGGGCAAATAGCGCTGATCGACCCAGCCTTCGGGATAATCGTGCGGGTATTTATACACACCGTATTCATCGCTGCCCGGGCGATGGCGATCGCGCAGATAACTCGGCACCTCGCGAAGCCCACTAGAATGTATATCGGCCAGCGCCGCATCAATCGAAGCCTCACACGCGTTGGATTTTGGCGCCAAGCACACATAGAGTGCAGCCTGAGCCAGGTTAATGCGGCACTCGGGATAGCCAATGACCTCGGCAGACTTAAACGCGGCATGCGCCACCAAAAGCGCCTGCGGGTCGGCGTTGCCAACATCCTCAGAAGCGTGAATCATAATGCGGCGAGCGATAAACTTAGGATCCTCCCCAGCATCGATCATGCGCGCGAGCCAATAGATCGTGGCATCGGGGTCGCTACCGCGCATGGACTTGATGAACGCACTGATGATGTCGTAGTGCATGTCGCCGTTTTTGTCATACGTAAAGCCGCGACGCGGGTTGGCGATCTTCACGTCATCCACGGTGATGGGATATCGCTCCCCCGCCGCGGGCGCTGGCGTTCCCTCGGTATCGGGACGCGTGACGGCAATCTCGCTCGCAAGCTCGAGCGTCGTGAGCGCCGAGCGCGCATCACCCGCGGCCAGCGTGCAAATGGTCTTAACCGTATCCTCATCGGCCGAGAATTTGCCGTTCAGGCCCTGAGGTGCCTCGAGCGCACGCTCGATAAGCATGGCGAT
>JAUUSS010000157.1 GCA_030841765.1 Collinsella aerofaciens
GGTGATCTCCGCCTTGAGAGGGCGGCGTCCTAAACCGCTAGACGAACGGGCCATAAGCCTCAGCAGAAAAGAAGTGGTAGCCCGTACCAGATTCGAACTGGTGATCTCCGCCTTGAGAGGGCGGCGTCCTAAACCGCTAGACGAACGGGCCACATGACATCTGCACTGCCGTGCTGCGAGGAAATATATTACGGGACAAAAAACGTCAGCGCAAGAAGAAATTCCAAATTGCCGAAAAATTGTCGGCAGGTTATGGAATACGCAGGTAAACTTGGTAGCTAATTCAAGTTGAGATGAACCAAAAGAGCTTCGCGCTCGTTGGGAATATCGTCTTCGATCACGGCGTCGAGGGCGGAGTTGAGAAGCTGACCCAGTTCCGGCCCGGGCTTGACTCCGGCACGGATCAGGTCGCCGCCGTTGATGGCGAGCATCTTGAGCGTATAGGGCTCCCCTGCCTTCAGCAGCTCGTGCGCCAGCGCGCGCATCTCCTCAATCGTCTCAACATAATAGAAGCACGACGGGGCCTTGCCAAGTGTGTCGGCACGCTTAAGGTCCATGAGCTCGTCAATCAGGCGGGCCGTGTCGACGCCCTCACCCGAAAGCGCGCGCATCATATTGAGCAGGCAGGAGCGCTCGGGGCGCAGCGGCTTGTCATGGTATTTGATGAGCAGGCACACGTCGCGCACCAAGTCGTGCGAGAGGGCCAGGCGATCCATAATGACGCGCGCCTTCTTGGCGCCGAGCTCGGGATGACCGTAGAAGTGTCCGCTGCCGGCGTGATCGACCGTGAAGCACTCGGGCTTGGACACATCGTGCAAAAACGCCGCCCACATAAGGCTCGACGAGGGCGCGACGCCGTCACACAGCGCGAGCTCCCCCGCCACCGTCAGCACACGGGCGATATGCACGTAGACGTTAAACGCATGATAGACACTGCGCTGATCAAACCCGCGACCCGCTGCCAACTCGGGCACGGCGGCGCAGATGAGCTCGGGATAGCGGAGCATCGCGTCTCCCCCATGACCGGTCGAAAGAATGCCCTCGAGCTCAATACCCACACGCTCACGCGCCACGGCATCGAGCAGCGGCGCGCACTCGGCAAGCGCACGCTTGGTCTCGGGCTCAATCATAAAGTCCAGACGGCAGGCAAAGCGCACCGCACGCAGCATGCGCAGGGCGTCCTCGTTAAAGCGACGCTTGGGATCGCCGACAGCGCGAATCAGCTTGCGCTCCAAGTCACCCTGGCCGTCGTAGCGGTCGACAAGCTCGCGCTCGGGATGCCAGGCCATGGCGTTGACGGTAAAGTCGCGGCGCGCCAGATCGTCCTCGAGCGAGGCGGCACGCTCCACACTCTGGGGATGGCGACCATCGGTGTAAAAGCCATCCAGACGGTACGTGGTGACCTCGATACGCTCGCCATCGGAAATAGCCGTGATTCCGCCAAATTTAATGCCCGACTCCACAACCGCGATGCCGGCGGCCTCGAGCGCCACTTTGGACTCCTGCCACAGGCCGCTACAGCACATATCAACATCATGGCTGGGGCACCCCATCAGGGCGTCGCGCACCCAACCGCCCACGTACCAAGCCTCAAGACCAGCCGCCTCAAGCGCGCGCAGGACGCGCAGGGACGCATCGGACGGTTGAGTACCGTTGAGCGAAACATTGCACATGCCTATGGCCTCCTGCGACTATCAAATTGGCTATCGATTGCGTCTGCAAGAAGTCTAGCAAGAAACAGCCTCCACTGCACACGCAAGTCCGATAAACAAAAACGCATCCATCCTAGTCTAAGACGGATGCGAAATAATCAAACTATTCAGACAAGGTGCCGGAACTAGCAGACCTGGCGAACCTCGATGTGCTTCTTATATTCGTCCACCTTGGCAAAGTCGCCCAGGCCCGGGCACTCGACCACGTTGGCGCCGGTGGCCATCGACAGACGGAGGGCATCCTCGACGCGCTCGGGGGCGTCGTGCCACACGGACAGGAAGGCAGCGAGCGAGGAATCGCCGGCGCACACCGTCGACAGCAGCTTGACGTCGAAGGTGCGGTTGGCAAACCAGATGTGCTCGCCGTTGGAGAAGTACGCACCGGCGCCACCAAGGGTCAGCAGCACGTTCTTGGCGCCCTTGGCGTGCAGCTCGGCCATCGCGCCCTTGACGGACTCGTCGTCGCCACCGCTCACCTTGATGCCAAAGATGTCAAGCAGCTCGTCGTCATTGGGCTTGATCAGCAGTGGCTCCAGAGCAATGAGGTCTGCCAGCTGATGGCTCGAGATGTCGAGGACGAACTCGGCCCCCTTGGCCTTGACGCGGCGCAGGACCTCGGCCAAGAAGCCCTCGGAAGTGTTGGGAGGCAGCGAGCCGCTGATGACCAGGCAGGTCATGTCATCGAGCGAATCGATGAGCTCAAACATCTCCTGCTCATTGGCCTCGTTGATGGCGGCACCGGCGTTGACCATGTTGTACTCGGTGTCGGGGCCGGCATTGAGGAACACGTTGACGCGCGTGATGCCGTCGGTCCACACGGGCTTGACGGGCACGCCCAGGGCCTCGGCGCCCTTGACGATGAACTCGCCCGAGAAGCCAGCGAAGAAGCCCAGGATCGTGGTGTCGACACCGTAGTGGTCAAGCGTAAACGAGACGTTGAGGCCCTTGCCGTTGGGCGTATAGACGGCGTTGCGAGTACGCGTGACGGTGTTGGCAGCAAGGCCGTCGCAGGCGATGTTGTAGTCAATGGCGGGATTTGCAGTGAGCGTGTAAATCATGAATGTTCCTTTCACGAAGCAACGTGTTAATGAAAGTATATTCCACGCATCGGTAAAAGGCTAGGACAACTCGGTGAACGGTGTGGAAGCGATGAAGTACGGCGGGACACCTCTCCCCCGTGGCGGAACAAAAAGGCGCCCCAGCCGAAACCGGGGCGCCGCATGCGCACGAATATGTCGCGTTTCGATTACTGACGATCGAGCTTGCGGACAGCAACGCGCTTGCTGTACTCGTCGACGTGACCGAAGTCGCCGATGCCGACGGACTCGGCAACGTTGGCGCCGGTGGCCATAGCGAGCTTCATGGCCTCCTCGACGTTGTCGCGATCCCTGTACCACTTGTGCAGGAACGCAGCGAGGGTGCAGTCGCCGGCGCAGACGGAAGAGACCAGCTTGATGTTGAACTCACGCTTGGCGTACCAGATGTCCTCGCCGTTGGAGAAGTAAGCGTCGCCGCGGCTACCACGGGTGAGCAGCACGTTCTGAACGCCAGCGTCGTGAGCCATCTTCATGGCAACG
>JAUUSS010000023.1 GCA_030841765.1 Collinsella aerofaciens
GGGTCAGCCCGTGGGAGGCCAGGGCGCCGCTGACCGGTGGACGGCACCGAGCCGTCATCGAACTTGGAAGGGGGAGGCCTCGCGGCCTCCCCCTTTTTTGCGTTGTATACACGTTGTACTTTGGGACCTAGTTCCCCCGTATGCGCTCTTACTGTTTGGCTGTATTTTGAGTCCTTCTAGTGTATTTGAGCGATAATTACTCGCATTGGCGTTAGGGAGGGCTTGATGTTTACCGTATTTGTCTTGGGCAATATTGCTTCGGGTAAGTCGACTGCCTGCCGCTATTTCGAATCTCGTGGCGCTATGCTAATCGATCTGGATGAGCTTGCAAAATCGCTGTATGTGCCGGGCTCTGATATCGTCAATGCACTCGCGGATGAATTCGGTTGGGACATTTTGGATGAGGAAGGCGGCATTCGCCGCAGCATCCTCGCTTCTCGAGCTTTCGCTTCTCCTGATTCGGTCGCACGGCTCAATGGCATCGTGCATCCCGTTCTGATTGAACAGCTTTCGCTTAGGATTCTCGATCCGGTTTGTTGTACGGTTTCATCTCCCCGTTATCCTTATGCGGTGGTCGAGGTTTCTGCTCCGACTGGTTTTGAGGATGCTTTTGGCCTGGCTGATGAAATTCTGGTTATCAGCGCTCCTTTAGCAGTTCGTCGCGAGCGTGCCATTCATCGTGGTATGGAGTCCTCTGATTTTGATGCGCGCTCTGCATGCCAACCTGATGAGGCTTCGCTTTGCAATCTCGCTACGACGGTAATCGATAATTCGGCAGGCGATAACTCGCTCTTTGAACAACTGGACGCATGGCTTGCGCGTCATGGCTTCGGGGATGTAGCGGATAGGGAGGAGACCGATGCCTAAGACACGTTTCTTTACGTGGTATCGCGTGGAGCCACTTGCCGTTATGTTTGTTTTCGGCCTTATTTCGCTCGTCTACTCGTATGCCCCTGCCGCCTTCTTTAAGCCTTTGTATCCAATTGACTACGAGGCGTACGTAAAGCAATCGAGCATTTCGCACAATCTTGATCCGTATCTGGTGTGTGCTGTCATAAAGTCGGAATCGAATTGGGATCCCGAGGCTGAGTCGAATCAAGGCGCACAGGGATTGATGCAGCTGATGCCCGAGACTGCCCAGGATATGATTGCCAAGGGTCTTGTCGATGGCAGCGAGTATTCAGCCGGCGACCTTAACGATCCCGCTACGAACATCGAGTTTGGCTGTGCGTATCTTTCGTATCTTCTAACGTATTTTAACGGGTCGACTGACAGTGCCATTGCCGCCTATAACGCCGGCATGGGCAATGTCGACGGATGGGCGCAGCAGAGCACGTCGCTTCATAATGCAATCACCTTTCCCGAGACGCAGGCGTATCTGATTCGTGTCAATAATGCCTGGGTTCGCTACAAGACCCTCTATCCCGATTGGTTCGTATAGGACTATGCCTGCCGCCTGCGTATACTGCAGATATATGAGTTAGGAGTATCCATGGCGGAATTTGAAGTTGAGCGTGTTGGAGGAGAGCTCAAACGTTTTGGCGTTGAGGGCTCTGAGGTGCCGTTTGAGGTCGTGTCTCCATACGAGCCCTCTGGTTCCCAGCCTAAGGCCATTGAGTCGCTTGTGCAGGGCGTGAGGGACGGAGATCGCTATCAGGTTTTGCTGGGCGTGACTGGTTCGGGCAAGACCTTCACGATGGCTAAGACTATTGAGGCCCTGGGGAAGCCGACGCTGGTCATGGCTCCCAACAAAACGCTTGCCGCTCAGCTTGCGAGCGAGCTCAAGGAATTCTTCCCTAACAACGCCGTGGTCTATTTTGTATCGTACTACGACTACTATCAGCCCGAGGCATATGTACCTCAGAGTGATACGTATATCGAGAAAGACTCCTCGATTAATGAAGAGGTCGAGATGCTGCGCCATCAGGCGACGGCATCGCTGCTATCTCGACGCGATGTGATCGTCGTCGCATCGGTCTCGTGTATCTATGGCATTGGCTCTCCCGAGGACTATGCGGGCCTAGCTCCGAACGTCGACAAGAAGGTGCCGCTTGAGCGCGATGACTTTATCCATGCGCTTATCGATATTCAGTACGATCGCAATGACTATGATTTGGCACGTGGCACCTTCCGCGTGCGCGGCGATGTCGTCGACGTATATCCGCCCTATGCCGAGCATCCGTTGCGGTTTGAGTTCTTTGGCGACGAGGTCGAGCTGATTGCCGAGATCGACGAGGTCACCGGGGAGATGCTGCGTGAGTACGAGGCCATTCCCGTGTGGCCGGCCTCGCACTACGTGACTGAGAAGCCTAAGGTCAAAGCGGCTCTGAAATCAATCAGCGAAGAGTGCGAGAAGCGTGTGGCCGAGCTCAAGGCGACTGATAAGCTGCTCGAGGCACAGCGCCTGCAGCAGCGCACCGACTATGATCTCGAGATGCTCGAGACCATGGGTTTTTGCAACGGTATCGAGAACTACTCGCGTCATCTGGACGGTCGAAAACCGGGCGAGCCGCCGTTTACCCTGATCGATTACTTTCCTAAGGACATGCTCTGTATCATCGACGAGAGTCATGTAACGGTGCCGCAGATCCGCGGCATGCACGAAGGCGACCGTTCGCGTAAGGTGACGCTGGTGGAGCATGGTTTTCGTCTGCCTTCGGCACTCGATAACCGCCCGCTTCGCTTCGATGAGTTTGAGGCGAGGATTCCCCAGTTCATCTACGTTTCGGCCACGCCGGGCGACTATGAGCTGCGGGTTAGCCAGAACGACGTTGAGCAGATTATTCGTCCGACCGGCCTGCTCGACCCCAAGATTGACGTGCGTCCAGTTCGCGGTCAGATTGACGATCTTGAGGACGAGATTCGCGAGCGCGTTGCCCGCAAGGAGCGCGTGCTGGTGACCACGTTGACCAAGCGCATGGCCGAGGACCTGACCGACCATCTACTTGATGCGGGCATTAAGGTCAATTACATGCACTCCGATACAGCGACGATGGACCGTGTCGAGATCCTGCGAACGCTGCGCGAGGGAAAGATTGATGTTCTCGTCGGCATCAACCTGCTCCGCGAGGGTCTGGACCTTCCCGAGGTCTCGCTGGTGGCAATTCTCGACGCTGACAAGGAAGGCTTCTTGCGCAACCGCCGTTCGTTGATTCAGACGATTGGCCGTGCGGCCCGTAATGCCGACGGCGAGGTCATCATGTATGCAGACGTTGTGACCGATTCGATGAAAGAAGCCATCGAGGAGACGCAGCGCCGTCGTGAGATTCAGATGGCATATAACGAAGAGCATGGCATTGTGCCCAAGACGGTCCGCAAGGCCATTAACGACATTTCGAGCTTTATTGCCGAGGCCGAAAAGACTGTGGGCTCGAAGGGACGCTCGAGAGGCGATTCGCTGGGTCACGGTGCGTTCTATACGCCCGATGAAAACGGCGAGGGCGCCGCGCCGGAGACGGTGGCACCCGAGCAAACGCTTGCCGAGCAGCTGGAAGGGCTACCGCATGACGAGCTCGTGCGGATTGTCGAGACCATGGAGGAAGACATGCGTAACGCTTCCGCCGCCATGGACTTTGAGGAGGCGGCGCGTCTGCGCGATGCCGTCGTTCAGATTCGGGCGATGCTTGAGGGCGCATCTGAGGACGAAACGATTGAGCGTTTGCGTTCGCAGGCTCGCAAGGGCTCTACCTTTGCTTCGGGCAGAAAACGCCAGGGTGCACGATTCAGGAAGTAGTGAACAGGCCCCGAGTTCCCTGTGGAACTCGGGGCCTGTGTCGTTCGGACGCGAGAGTTCGTGCACTAGAGGTCTGCTATCAGCGCCTCAGCGCAACGGATGCCGTCGGTGGCGGCACTCATGATGCCGCCGGCATATCCGGCACCCTCGCCGCAAGGGTAAAGGCCCGGGGTCGACACGGCGTGGCATGTTCGATCGCGGATGACCGTAACCGGGGAGCTCGAACGCGTCTCCACGCCAGTGAGGACCGCATCGGGGCGGTCATAGCCACGCAGTTTCTTACCGAGCAGGGGAATTCCCAAACGAAGCGATTCGACGATATGCTGCGGGAGGGCATCGTCGATCGCCGTCCAGGTCACGCCAAGTGGATAGGTTGGTTTTACCTTTCCGGGTGCCGTGCTGGCGCGCCCCGCAAGGAAATCTCCGACGAGCTGTGCCGGCGCGTTCCAGTTAGAGCCACCCAGGCGATAGGCGGCTCGCTCGCAGGCGCGCTGGAGCTCAATGCCTGCGAGCGGATCATCGCCGGGAAGGTCGTCGGGTGTGACGTTGACGAGTAGGGCGGCATTTGCGTTGCGCCCGTCGCGGGCATTGAGGCTGGCACCGTTGACGCACAGATGGCCCTGCTCGGAAGAAGCCGCGACAACCTGTCCGCCGGGGCACATGCAAAACGAGAACACACTGCGGCCGTTGGGGAGATGGGCGACAAGCTTGTAGGGGGCTGCTCCGAGTGCCGGGTGTCCCGCCGAAGGGCCATATTGGGCACGGTCGATGTCATGCTGTGGATGCTCGATGCGCACACCCATGGCAAAGGTCTTTTGCGCGAGGGTAACGTCATGTTCTTTGAGAAGCTCGAATACGTCGCGGGCGGAATGGCCGCAGGCGAGAATGAGGTGCTTTGTGGCGATTGTCTCGCTTGTGGTTTCTTGGGGCGGTTGGACATCGACGCCGGTGATGGCGCCAGATTCATCGGTTCGAATATTGACGAGCCTTGTTCGATAGCGGACGGTTCCACCGAGCTGCTCGATGCGCTGAGAAATGTTGGTGACGACGGTGGGTAGGATGTCGGAGCCAATGTGCGGTTTGGCGTCCCACAGGATGTCGCGAGGTGAGCCCGCTTTGACGAAGGTCTCAAGAATCAGTCGATGGGCAGGATTCTTGGTTCCCGTGTTGAGCTTGCCGTCCGAGAAGGTCCCTGCGCCGCCCAGGCCAAATTGGATATTGCTTTCGGGGTCGAGGATACGCTCCTTAAGAAAGAGATCAATCGCTTCCGAGCGGCGAAGCGCGGGGTCGCCGCGCTCGATGAGCAGGGGTTTAAGGCCCGCTTCGGCAAGGGTCAGGGCGGCGAAGAGACCGGCGCAACCGGCGCCGACAACGACGGGACGCCCCTTGGGTGCATTTGGGACAGGGTTGGGGAATGAAGGAGCCTCGCCGTCTACCATGCGGATGCGCGAGCGGTCGCGCTCGGCGACGCGGTCGACCACCTCCTGCTCGAGTCGGGAGCTTGTCAGCTCGACTCGAAAGCTCAAAATAAAATGGACATCTCGTTTTTTACGGGCGTCGATTGACTTGCGATGGAGCTCAATGGCTTTAATCTGGGAATCCTCGCATCGCAGGGCTCGTTTGACGGCGCGTCTACCAATAGCAAGGCAGGCGGCTTCGTCGCCGGCCTCATCGAGTGACGCGTGGACTTGGGTGATTTCGATCATCGAGGTCTCCTTAGATGCAAGAAAGAGGCCGCCCGGTGTCCCAGACGGCCCGAATGCGTTTTGATTATAGACTGCGCGGCTATAGGCTGCTTGCAGCGCGAATACCCGAGATCCAAGCCCATGCAAGGTTGAAACCGCCGCAATCGGCATCGATGTCGAGCGCCTCGCCACAGATGTAAAGTGGGGCGTCTGCCGCGTTGCTCACGCAGAGGTTGGGAGCTGAGACGCTCTCGATGGGCACGCCGCCGCGCGTGACCTGGGCCGAACGCTCCTCTGTCGTTCCCTCGACGAGCATCTTAAAGTGCTTGAGGATTGAGACCAGATGGATGACGTCGTACGACCCGGGGTGGCACTGTTCGAATGCGGTGCAGACAACGTGAGAGAACTGCGGGGCAAGCATGCCGTCGAGCCAGCGGGGGTCGCGGGGTGAAAAGCCGCCGAGCAACGCAACTCGCTGATTGAGCATATTGAGCAACACGTCTTTGGAGAGGTCGGGGAAAACGTCGAGCAGAATCGTGTCGTCGCGCTGAACGCGACGGGAGAGGTTAAAGGCAGCAACGCCCGAAATGCCAAAGGTTCGGAAGAGCACTTCGCCGTCTTCGTGCCAGAGCTCCTCGTGATTGCGGGTGAGCGTCAAACGGGCGCGGACGCGCAGGCCATCCAGCGTCTTGAGCGCAGTCTGGTCGCCGAAGACCGATGCCGACACAGGGCAGAGGACGGGATGCTGCGGTGTGAGGGAAAGATTGAACGTCTTCGCGATGTCGGCGGGGCTGCCGCCCGTAGCGATAATTACGGCCTTTGCCTGCAGCGTCTCGTTCTTGCGAGGGGTGTCGGCAAGCGCCTTCCGAAGCGAGCGAACCTCCGATTTTCGGTCGTCGTGCTTTTTTGCCTTGAGTGCTCGCGCGGGACGGTCTATTTGGAGTACCCAGCCCTCGGGGGCTTTGAATGCCGAGGCAACGTTTGCTCCACAGATCAAGGTGATACCCAGGTGATTGCAAGCGTTGAGAAGCGCATCGCGCACCGATTCGGCACGAAGGGAGCGCGGATACAGCCGGCCCTCCTCGGAGGTCGTCATGATGCCCAGCGAGGAGAAGAAACTGCCGAGCTCTTGCTCGGGCCGGGGACCCATGACGGATTCGACGAATGCGGGGTGGTTGTACCGCTGGAAATCAATTGATTCGTTGGAAAGGTTGCAGCGGCCGTTGCCGGTCGCAAGGAGTTTAAGGCCGCAGGCAACATCGCGCTCAACGATGCAGACGCTTTTGCCTGCGCGTGCGGCCGTAATGGCGGCGGCGAGACCCGAGGCCCCGCCGCCGATTACCAAGACGTCATAGGAGGCGTTTGTGTTCACTTAGGCCTCGGCGGTCTCGTGCGGGGCAATGGCCTCGACAGCAGAGACGGCTTGGGGCAGCATACCGTCGGGCAGTGCGGTCTCAACCTCGCCCTTGTCGCAAGCCTCGGCGAGTGCCGGATTGATGGGAAGCTGCCCTAGAATCTCGAGGTTGTAACGCTCGGCGACCTCGGGGAGCTTGCTCTTGCCAAAGACTTCGATCTTCTTGCCGCAATCGGGGCACTCGATATAGCTCATGTTTTCGACGATTCCCAGAATGGGCACGTTCATCTTCTCGGCCATGTTGACCGCCTTGGCGACGATCATCGAGACCAGATCCTGCGGGCTCGTGACGATGACGATGCCATCGACGGGCAGCGACTGGAAGACAGTGAGGGCGACGTCGCCCGTTCCCGGAGGCATGTCGACCAGCAGGTAGTCGATGGGGCCCCATGAGGTTTCGCTCCAGAACTGCCTGATGGCACCCGCGATAACCGGGCCGCGCCAGAGCACGGGGTCGGTTTCGTTTTGGAGCAGCAGGTTAGAGCTCATAACCTTGACGCCGTGCTCGGAGATTTCGGGCAGCATAAGATTGCCGAGGGCATGGACGTGACGTCCGCTCATGCCGAACATCTTAGGGATAGAGGGGCCGGTAATATCGGCATCGAGGACGCCGACCTTGTGACCGTGGCGGGAAAGCTCCGTGGCGATGGCGCCGGTGACGAATGACTTGCCGACGCCGCCCTTACCGGAAAGCACGGCGATAACGCGCTTGACCTCGGACAGCGTATTCTCCTCAAATTGCGACGGCAACGTTTGCCCGCCGGCTGCCTGTGCGTGCTCGCAACCCATGTTTGACTCCTTTGTATATGTTGGGGCCGGAGCCCCGCGGTGTGACACGAGCGTCATTGTACCCTCGTTTGCGAGCGGGAGTCATTTGCGATGCATTTGGGCCGAGCGTGCTTGCAATACGATGGGCCCAAGCGAATGGGCGGGCTTACTGAACTTTGCTGGCGAACTCGAGGTATTGCATGCGCTGCAGCTTGTCGATCGTCGAGGTGTATGGGCTGTCTTCAGATTCCAAGTTGTAGCGCAGCCCGTCGGCACCGAGATAGCCGGCGACATTGATGGTGGGCACATCTGACCTTGTTGCAAGCAGGGCCTTTTGATAGTCGGTGAGCGGGGCGCCGATCTTATTAAGGGTAATGGCTGCAATCTCGTTTGCCCCGACGGTGTCGTAGACGTTGAGCTCGGTATTGCCGGCGATTTCATAGTTAGCCCAGACGAAATAGGTTGACTGATAGACACGGAAAGCGTGGCTTGCCGTATCTTCCTGAGGGTACAGCTCGTCGTTGAGAGTCGTTGCGGCGCTCGGCTGATGGTCGCCAAAAAAGACAAGAACAACCGGTCTGCCGATATTGCGGAGCTCGTTGATAAAGTACTCGAGGTCCCGGTCGGATGCGTTGATGCAGGTGAGATAGGTGTTGAGCGCGCTATTGGCGCCCTCGCTGGCTCCCTCGACCCAATAGTTTGTCAGCTCTTCGGCGGGAACGGTGCCATAGTCGTAGCCGCCGTGATTTTGCATCGTGACGTCAAAGATGAACTGCGGCGCTTCGTCGGTTCTAAGCAGGTCGAGTATCTTGTCGTAGGTGGCGTAGTCGCATACGCCGGCATGGTAACAGGGCGCACCTTCGAAATCGCCGATTGAAAGAAAGTCTCCAAAGCCCAGCTGCTGATAGATCTTATCTCGATGGTAGTTGACGGGGTTTTGCGGGTGCATAGCGGTAGCGGTATACCCAAGCTCTTTAAGGTCCTTTGCCAGGCTGTTGACGCCATTCATCTGATACAGCTGATAGGGGATCTTGCCTAATCCGACAAAGGCCGTTGTCGCTCCGGTCAAAAATTCGAATTCGGAGTTTGCCGTTCCGCCACCGGTGACCGAAGCGAGCATGGTGCCGCGAACAAGTGTGTCGGGAAGCGAGTTGTAGAATGCGGGGCCGGTGTACCCGGCCGCCTGGAGCTGCTCAAAGCACGAAAGGTCGCTAAAACTCTCGTTCATGACGGCAACAATCGTCGGCTTGATTTCATTGAACTGGGCAACGGCAGCCGCGCGCTGCTCGCTCGAGCCATACGTGCTGTCGTAGGCGGCGGCGAGCTCCTGCTCGATGCTCTGCGCCTCATCGGGCGTATAGCCTTCGGGCTTCTCAATGGGCAACTCGTTGGCCATTTCGGTGAACGAAGTGATAAAACCCTGAGACGTATATGTGGTGATGGGCTGCCAACGGTCAAATCCAAAATCCAGCGCCTGCTCCAAGTCGATGCTGGAAAAGCCCGAGAGCTCCACAACGGTCACTAGCAGAAAAGCGCAGAGGTTAGCGGCGATTGCGGGGAAGACATGGGTGGGCGTACGGAGCTTTCGCGGTCGGATAAGCGAAAGAAGCCCCAGGGAAATCTCCAGCAGGGCGAGAGAGGTTACGATTCCGGCGGTAAAGGTAAACTCGTATCCCTCGCTCACTTCCATTGCGGTGCCGAGGGCCAAGATATCGCTTGGCAGGATGGCTTCGCCTTTAAACGTTATGACGAAGTGCTCGGCAATGCCAAGGATGCAACAGGCGACGGGCACGAGGGCCATGACGCCTCCATGACGCTGTCCCAGCAAATAAAGGGAGAGCAGAACCGTCGCGAGCAGCCCGACGGAAAACCCGAATGAGTTGGCGGGAATGCGATAGAACGTTTCGTTACAGGCAATTTCGAGTGAAACGAACGAGAGCGCTGAAACAGCGGCGATGACAAGGATGTCACGGCAAATACAGGCAACCGTTCCCGTCGCAAGATCGGTTTGGTCGATATGTCCCGAAACCAAGGGCTCGACAAGAAGTATGACGGCGGCAGCACCGAGCGCCGAATAAGAAAGGACCCATAGGGAATTGTCCTCATTTACGAGCAATTGATTCGTAATCCATGCAGCTACCATGCCGAGCGGGATGAGGAGCGTCGCGCACCAAAAGACGCGGGCAATGGGCGGCTTTTCATTGTGTTTGATTGAAAAATACACGCGCACGACGACGGTGGCCACGATAAGGACGGCGATGAATATGGGCAGATTGGCCATGTCGCTCGAAGTGATTTCAAGGGGGATATCTTCGGTCATGGACGTTCCTCTGTTACAGCAAATTAAGTTCAGTAGTAGATTACTGTAACCTTTCCACGGCATTTCGAGAAACAAAGCATCCGATACGCAAAGCTAAAGGTCTGCGAATCTTGTATTACGAACATCTGTGCGCGTCGAGTGCGCTAAACTCATCGACAGTATGATTCGATGCAATAGGAGGCAAGGAGCTTCCATGTCTGATTCTTCTATCGTTATTCGCGGCGCTCGTGAGCACAACCTCCGTGATATCGATGTTTCCATTCCGCGTGACCAACTCGTGGTCATTACCGGTCTTTCTGGCTCGGGCAAGAGTTCGCTGGCATTTGACACTATCTATGCCGAGGGCCAGCGTCGATACGTCGAGAGCCTTTCGAGCTATGCGCGCCAGTTCTTGGGCCAGATGGACAAACCCGACTTGGATTCAATCGACGGCCTTTCGCCGGCGGTGTCGATCGACCAAAAGACGACGTCTAAAAACCCTCGCTCGACGGTTGGCACCGTAACCGAGATTTATGACTATCTGCGCCTGCTGTTCGCCCGTGTGGGCACCCCGCACTGTCCCGAATGCGGCCGCGTCATTGAGCGTCAGACGACCGACCAGGTTGCCGACAAGGTCTTGGCGGCGGGGGAGGGCCGCCGCGCGTTTGTGCTGGCACCGGTGGTGCGCGGGCGAAAAGGCGAGTACACCAAACTGTTTGAGGACCTTCGCGCCGAGGGCTTTAGCCGCGTGCGTGTCGACGGTGAAGTGCGCTCGCTCGACGATCCGATCGATCTGGACAAGAAGTTCAAGCACGATATCGAGGTCGTAGTCGATCGCATCGTGATCCGTGAGAACTCTCTGGGCCGTATCGCCGAGTCTGTTGAGCAGGCGACCGCGCTGGCTCACGGCAATGTAAACGTGTACATGCTGCCCGATCGTGATGCTCCCGAGGGGACCGAGGGCGAGCTGCTGGAGTATTCGTTGGCCTTGGCGTGCCCGGAGCATGGTCACTCCATTGACGATCTTCAGCCGCGTGATTTTTCGTTCAACGCTCCCTATGGCGCATGTCCTGAGTGCGACGGCCTGGGCTTTAAGAAAACCGTTGATGCCGAGGCGTTGATCGAGGACCCCTCGAAGTCCATTGCTGACGGAGTCTTTGGTAGCCTGTTTGGCAACTCGAACTACTATCCGCAGATTTTTGCTGCGGTCTGCAAACACTTTAAGGTGAGCACCGATACGCCGTGGGAGGACTTGCCCCCTCGCGTGCGTCGTGCATTCTTGGATGGCCTGGGCGATACGAAGATCTCGGTCGACTACCAAAAGCTCGACGGACGTCGCAGCCAGTGGGATACCAAGTTTTCGGGCGTTCGCAACATCCTGTACGAACGCTATACCGAGACGACGAACGAGAACACCAAGGCGCGCCTGGAGAAGTACATTCGCGAGGAGCCGTGCTCGAGCTGCCACGGCGCTCGTTTGCGCCCTGAGATGCTCGCCGTCACCGTGGGCGGCAAGTCCATTTACGAGGTTTGTTGCCTGTCGTGCCGTGAATCGCTCGAGTTTTTTGAGGGCCTGGAACTCACCGAGCGCCAACAGTTTATCGGCGGCCGTATCGTCAAGGAAATCCTGGAGCGCTTGCGTTTTCTGGTCGATGTTGGACTCGACTATCTGACGCTCGATCGTGCCTCGGCGACGCTTTCCGGTGGCGAGGCGCAGCGTATTCGCCTGGCAACGCAGATCGGCGCGGGTCTCATGGGCGTGCTCTATATTCTGGACGAGCCCTCGATCGGTCTTCATCAGCGTGACAACGAGCGCTTGATCAAGACGCTCGAGCGCCTGCGCGATATCGGCAATACCGTTATCGTCGTCGAACACGACGAGGATACAATCCGTGCCGCCGATTACGTGATCGACATGGGGCCCGGCGCCGGCGTCAACGGCGGACACGTAGTCGCGGCGGGAACGCCTGCCGATATCATGGCGTGTCCTGAGTCGATGACGGGCGCTTATCTGACCGGCAAACGAATGATCCGGGTGCCTGATGAACGGCGCAAGCCCGGTCGCGGCTGCCTTAAAATTACGGGCGCTCGAGCCAACAACCTCAAAAACGTTACTGCCAAAATCGAGTTTGGTACGCTTACGGTTGTTACCGGCGTGTCGGGATCGGGCAAGAGCTCCCTGGTTACCGATACCATTGCGCCTGCCCTTACGAATGCCATTCACCGTTCGACGCGCCCTGTGGGTCCATATAAGAAAATCGAGGGCATCGAGTGTATCGATAAGGTTATCGATATCGACCAGTCGCCGATTGGCCGCACGCCGCGTTCCAACCCTGCTACCTATATCGGCCTGTGGGATGATCTTCGCGCGCTGTTTGCGAGTACGCCGGAGTCGAAGGCGCGCGGCTACTCGCCGGGTCGTTTCTCCTTTAATGTGAGTGGCGGGCGCTGTGAGGCGTGCAAGGGCGACGGGCAGATCAAGATCGAGATGCACTTCCTTCCTGATATCTACGTTCCCTGCGAAGTTTGCGGCGGTAAACGCTACAACCGCGAGACACTCGAGGTCACCTACCGTGGCAAGACCATCTCGGACGTGCTCGACATGAGCGTCACCGAGGCGCTGGCCTTCTTTGGGAATATCCCGCAGATTAAGCGCAAGCTCCAGACGCTGTACGATGTAGGCTTGGGCTACGTGAGCCTGGGCCAGCCCGCCACGACGCTTTCGGGCGGCGAGGCGCAGCGTGTGAAACTCGCCAAGGAGCTTCATCGACGCCAGACGGGCAAGACGTTCTATATTTTGGACGAGCCGACGACCGGCCTTCATTTTGAGGACGTCCGCCAGCTGCTCGATGTGCTGCAGCGCTTGGTCGATGCGGGCAACACGGTGCTGGTGATTGAACACAACCTTGATGTCATCAAGGTTGCCGACCGCCTGATCGATATGGGTCCCGAGGGCGGTAACGGCGGCGGAACCGTCGTGGTTTCGGGCACACCGGAGCAGGTTGCGGACTGTCCGCAGAGTTATACGGGCAAGTTTTTGGCGCCGTTGCTCAGGCGTGACCGGGAGCGTCAGGCTCAACTTGATGCTCAATAAATAGGCGATTCAGTTTATGGGCGCCATCGACTCCTTGTGATTCGATGGCGCTTGCTGTGCCGAAGTGACGTATGCAGCCGAATTGGACATATACTTAATCCTTGCGTCCGAATGCGAGGGAAAGGATATGTCATGGCAAAGGCTGTAAAGACGCCAAAAACCAATGCGATGCGCGAGCTGGAAAGCGCCGGCATTTCCTATGTTCTACATACGTACGAAGACGATGGTGATGAGTCGGTGGGCCTGGGTGTCGCGATTTCGGAGCAGCTTGGCGAGGAGCCCGGTCAAGGATTTAAGACTTTGGTCTGCGTGACACCGTCCAACGACTATGTCGTGTGCTGTATCCCTGTTGCCGACGAGCTCGATCTAAAGTCCGCCGCGCGTGCCGCGGGGGAGAAGTCCTTGGCCTTGATGCATGTGAAGGATTTGCTTGCGGCGACTGGCTACGTTCGCGGCGGCTGCAGCCCGGTCGGTATGAAAAAACGCTACCGGACGCTCATTGATGAGACATGTGTCCTTTGGGATACCATTTTTATTTCGGGAGGCAAGCGTGGTTATCAGCTCGAGCTTGCACCCGATGATTTAATTGCATTTTGCGGGGCGACGGTTGCCGCGATTACGAGAGAGGACTGAGCGATGGCGCAGGAAGAATTGAAGCGCGGAGCTCATTTTGCAAAAGAATCTGCGCCTCAGACACCCTCATCCGAAGCTTCTTCGTCGCGAGATGACACTGACGACATGGGCTCGTCGGACTACTCCACGGTTGGTCGTTCCGCCGGGCTTATGACCATCCTGACCATTGTGTCTCGCGTCACCGGTTTTATCCGCACGTGGGCAATGGCGGCCGCTATCGGCATGTCGCTACTTTCGTCCTCCTATCAGGTCGCCAACAACCTGCCCAATATGCTCTACGAACTCGTGATGGGCGGCATGCTCGTGACGGCGTTTTTGCCCGTGTACATGGGCGTGAGGCGTGAGCAGGGTCGCGAGGCCTCGAACGAGTACGTGGGCAACCTGCTCGGCATTCTGCTTTTGGTGCTGGGTGGCATTTCGTTGCTGGGGACCGTGTTCGCCCCGGGCTTTATCTGGACGCAATCGTTCCTTTCGGGTGACGGCGGCAGCATGGATACCGCTGCGTTCATGTTCCGTTTCTTTGCCATCCAGATTCTGTTTTATGGTTTGGGCTCGGTGTTCTCGGGCGTTCTCAACGCACACCGCGACTACTTCTGGTCGACGTTTGCCCCGGTCCTCAACAATGTGATCGTCATTGCGAGCTTTATGGGTTTTGCGCCCGTGTCCGCACAGTTTGGCGAACGTGCCGGCATCATCTTGATTGCGGCCGGTACGACCCTCGGTGTCTTTGTTCAGATGGCATGTCAGATTCCCGCGCTTAGCAAGCACGGCGTGCATCCCCATATCCATATCGACTTTAAGGACCCCGCGCTGCGCCAGACGATTGCGCTCGGTATCCCGACGCTGCTCGCCACGGTGTGCATGTTTGTCTCGACTTCTATCACCAACGCTGCCGCGCTGGTGGTCCAGCCCGAGACTGGTCCTTCCGTCATCGCCTATGCGCGCCTGTGGTACACGCTGCCCTACGCGCTGATTGCCGCCTCGCTTTCGACGGCGCTCTATACCGAGCTCTCTCACGACGCACAGGAGAAGGATTACGACAGCGTACGCACGGGCATTTCGCGTGGCGTCGCCCAGATGCTGTTCTTCCTGATTCCGTTCGCACTGTACCTGATTGTCTTCGCACGTCCGCTCAACATGATCTACTGTGCTGGCAAGTTCGATGAATCCGGAGTGGCGCTGGTGTCCGAGTACCTTGTCTACCTAGCGCTCTCGCTGCCGCTCTACGGCGTGGTCGTGTTGATGCAGAAGAGCTTCTCTGCCTTGCTCGACATGAAGCCCTATAGCCGCTATTGCCTGTATTCTGCCATCGGCCAGGCCGGCTCGGTTCTGCTGTTTGGCGTTGTGCTGGGCTTCGGTATGCCGGCAATCGCGCTTTCGTATGTTGTCGACTACGTGATCTTGGTCGGCTGTTCGCTGTGGTGGCTGCGTCGTCGCCTGCGTGGCCTTCAGGTCAAATCTATCCTGCATGGCGGTTTCTTTGGCCTTTTGCTCGGTGGTCTAGGTGCTGCCGCAGGCGCCGGCGTCATGTGGGTGCTTGAACACTTTGTCGGGGCACTTGGCGGCTCGATTCTGATTACTCTTGGCTACGTTTGCGTTGCGGGTGTCGTCTCGCTTGCTGTTACCTTTGGCCTTGCCGTCGTCCTTAAGATGCCTGAGGTCTCGGCGCTGCTTCGTCGCAAGTAGGTGCGTGTGGCCGGTCACGACAACATTCCAACGCTTGCCGAGCAGGTTTCGCGCGTTCCCACACAGCCCGGATGCTACCTTTGGAAGGATGCCAAGGGCGATGTCATCTACGTGGGCAAGGCAAAAAACTTGCGTTCCCGTATGCGCCAGTACGTGACACTGCAGGATGAGCGTCAAAAGATCCCGCTGATGATGCAGCTGGTGGCGAGCTTTGACTATATCGTGGTGGAGACCGAGCACGAGGCGTTGGTGCTCGAGCGCAATTTGATTGGTCAGTACCATCCGTACTTTAACGTCGACCTCAAGGATGACAAGAGCTACCCCTTTATCGCCATTACAAAGGGCGACCTGTATCCCGCTATCAAATATACGCGCGAGCGTCATAAGCCGGGAACGCGTTATTTTGGTCCCTATACCGATAGCCGTGCGGCACGTGAGACGATAGATACGCTGCGCAAGGTTATCCCCATCTGCTCCGCATCCTGTGCGGAGTGGCGTCGTTGTCGTCGTATCGTCGAGTCCCACAGGGGCGAGGAAGACATCGTCAATATGATTTGCGCGCAAAACGGGCGTCCCTGCTTTGACTACCATGTCGGGCGCGGCCCGGGTGCGTGTGTCGGCGCGATTTCTCCTACGGACTATGCCAAGAACGTCAAACGTGTCGAACGTTTTTTGTCGGGCCATCGCAAGGATGTCGTCGATGAGCTGACCTCCGAGATGACGGATGCCGCCGAGGCGCTCGACTTTGAGCGCGCGGCACGCGTCAAACGTCGTTTGGAGGTCATCAGGGGTCTGGACGACCGTCAGCAAGTCGTTTTTCCCTCCAGTGTCGATATCGATGTCATCGGTTTCTATCGCGAGGAGACCATCTCCGCCGCTTGCGTCTTTGTCGTGCGTGAGGGTCGAACGGTTCGAACCTGCGAGTTCATTCTTGACAAGGGTCTTGATGTTGACGAGGAAGAGCTCCAGTCGGGCTTTCTTAAGCGCTATTACGACGAGACGGCCGATATTCCAGCTGAGATAAACCTCTCTGTCGAGCTTGAGGATGCGGAGGCGCTGGGGGAGTGGCTTGCAGGCAAGCGCGAGCGTTCCTGCCATCTCCATAGGCCGCAGCGTGGCGAAAAGCACCGTTTGCTCGATATGGCATCCAAAAATGCGCGCCATGCCCTCATGCGCTACATGATGCGAACGGGGTACGCTGACGACCGCACCAATCAAGCGCTCCTGGAGCTCGAAAGCGCGCTGGCGCTGCCGGCGCCGCCGATGCGTATCGAGTGCTTCGATATCTCGACGCTGCATGGAACCTTTACCGTCGCCTCGATGGTGGTGTTTACCAACGGACGCGCCGACAAGAGCCAGTACCGTCGTTTTAAAATTCAGGCCGAATTGGACGAGGCAAACGACTTCGTGTCGATGTCCGAGGTTTTGGGACGACGCTATGCTCCCGAGCGCATGGCCGACGAGCGCTTTGGCTCGCGCCCCGATTTGCTCGTTGTCGATGGCGGTAAGCCGCAATTGACCGCTGCGATCAAGCAACTTGAGGCTCTTGGGCTCGATATACCAGTTTGTGGCTTGGCAAAGGCCGATGAGGAAGTTTTTGTGCCTTGGGACGAGACTCCCGTCGTGCTGCCGACCGGGTCTGCTTCGCTCTATCTAATTAAACAGGTGCGCGATGAATCGCACCGTTTTGCAATCACATTCCATCGTGAGTTGCGCGATAAAGCCATGACAGTTTCGGTACTCGATGACGTTCCAGGCGTGGGACCCACCAGAAAACGTGCCCTTATGCGCCATTTTGGTTCGATGAAGCGTTTGCGCGCGGCGAGCGAGCAAGAGATCGCGGAAGTTCGCGGCATACCTGCCGATGTTGCCAAGGCGGTCCACGAGGCGCTCGTTGCGTGGAATGCCGAGCGCGCCGAGGCGGCGGCTGGCCATTCCGATAGCTAAACACGAGCCTAAACTACTGATATACATGATTGCGTGATTTTCAACCATTTATTTCGCCATGATTGCATGCTGGTTTCGGGTTTTATTAACGCTAAAACGTTTGACTAGTCATGGTGTACAACCCTGCTATCCTGCGGGTTGACGAAGACTGATATCTCACCTCGTCGATACATACTGTCTGGCGAATCATTTGTCAATGAATTCGGTGAACGGTAGTAAATACCGTTCAAGCGTATGTATGTATCGGTCGCCGAGCGCGGCACCTCAGTTGGGTTCGTCGGTAGGTAAGGTATATATCGTCCGCAAGTTGCGCGGGGGCAAGTCTAGGTGCTCCCGAGTAAGATTCTCTATTGATAGGAGAAGACATGGCCATCATCAACAAGGGTATGTCCAGGCGTTCGCTCCTCGGCCTCACCGGCAGCGTCGCTGCTGTCGCCGGCCTTGGTCTCACTGGCTGCGGTGGCAGCTCTAGCGACGAGGGTTCCGCTTCCGGCTCCACCGATTCCGCCAACCGTGGCGGCGGCGTGATCACCGCTGGTTCCGCTTACGCTCCGTCCAGCTTCGATCCCGCCAGCACCGGCTCCGCTGTGGGCCTGGGTGCTAACTGGCACGTCGTCGAGGGCCTCTACGGCATCGATTACCACGACTACAGCACCTTCAACGAGCTCGCCACCGACGATCCCAAGTCTGTGGACGACACCACTTTCGAGGTCACCATCCGCAAGGGCGCCAAGTTCTCCGATGGCACCGAGGTCACCGCTGACGATGTCGTTGCCTCCTACACCGCTTGCGCCGCTTCCGCTACCTATGCTCCGTTCTTCCAGCCCTTCGAGTCCATCGAGGCCAAGGACGCCAGCACCGTGACGGTCAAGACCAAGGTCCCCAACTTCTCCCTGCTCAAGGATCGTCTGGCCATCGTCCGCGTTACCCCGGCCACCCAGACCGAGGAGGATCGCGCCAAGCAGCCGATCGGCTCCGGCCCCTGGATGTACGACTCTATCTCCGATACCGAGATCACCCTGGTTCCCAACCCCGAGTACAACGGTGAGTATGCTGCCGAGGATAAGAAGATCCAGTACAGCATCCTGACCGACCCCACTGCTCGCGTTACCGCTCAGCAGGAGGGCTCCACGCTCGTTATGGAGCTCGTTACCGCTGACGCCGTCGACCAGCTCGAGAGCGCCGGCTGCAAGATTGACAACGTTCAGGGTTTCGGCACCCGCTTCATCATGTTCAACGTCGCCAAGGAGCCTTGGAACAACGTCAAGGTCCGTCAGGCTGTCATGTATGCGCTCGACACCGAGAAGATGGTCAGCAACACCTTCGCCGACCTTGCCACCGCTGCCAGCTGCTACCTGCCCAAGAGCTTCACCAACTATCATGAGGCTTCCACGGTGTACAAGACCGACACCAAGAAGGCTAAGAAGCTCATCGAGGAGTCTGGCATCACCCCGGGTGCCATCACCCTGCGCACCACCGACAACGAGCAGATTAAGGGCATGGCCGCCCAGGTCAAGAACGACCTCGACGCTCTCGGCTTCGATGTGACCATCCAGACCGATACCTCGCCGGCCACCTACGCCGCCATCGACGGCGGCGAGGCCTACGATATCCTCCTTGCCCCTGGCGATCCTTCCTGCTTCGGCGCCGACCCCGACCTGCTGCTCAACTGGTGGTACGGCGACAACGTCTGGATGCAGACCCGTTGCCCGTGGAAGGAGTCCGCTGAGTGGCAGAAGCTCCACGGTCTCATGGACGAGGCTCTTGCCGCCGAGGGCGACGAGCAGCAGAAGAAGTGGAACGAGTGTTTCGACATCATTGCCGACAACGCCGTTCTGTACCCCGTTGTCCACGTCAAGACCGTCTCCGCTTCTTGGGACGATCCGTCCACTGCGCCCAATGGCGAGGCCCTCGATGGTTTCAAGGGCATCGGCACGACGAGCATGTCCTTCAGGGGCGTTGCGACCGTCAAGGCGTAAGACTCGCTTGAGTCTATATGCAGGATGTCGGTCGTTGGGACCGTATCCTCATAGTTGAAACAAAGACCCGGGCGGCAACGATGTCGCTCGGGTCTTGTAATGAGTATCCGTACTCATATACCAGTTGGTCCTACCGACAAAAGAAAGGGGAGAGAACGTGAACAACTTGCTACGTTTGATTGGAAGGCGTCTTGTGGCGCTGCCGATTATGGCATTGGGCGTCACCGTCCTGGTGTTCTTCCTTATGTCGTTCTCCAAGACCGACCCCGCCTACACGGCGTTGGGTGACGGTGCCTCGCCCGAGGCGGTTGCCGAGTACCATGAGAAGTATGGTCTGGACGACCCCTGGCCCGTGCGCTACGTGCGCTATATGGGCGATTTGATCCATGGCGACATGGGCACCTATGGTGCTGCCCGCAACTCCGTTGCCAAGCGCATCTCCACGGCCCTGCCCGTCACGATGCAGCTGACCTTCATCGGTCTTGCCATCGGTGCGGTCGTTTCGTTTTTGCTCGGCGTCATCGCGGCACTGTATCGCGACAAATGGCCGGACCAAGTAATCCGTGTCTTTTCCATCGCCGGCTTGGCAACCCCGTCGTTCTGGCTTGCCGTTCTGTTGATCCTGCTGTTCTCTTCCTACCTTAAGGTGCTCCCGGCATCGGGCGCTCTGCCTCACTTCACCACGAATCCGGTTGGCTATCTGGGGCGTATGATCATGCCCGCTATCGCCTTGGCATTTCCGCTGACGGGCCAGATGACTCGTATCGTGCGTACCGCCATGGTCGAGGAGCTCGACAAGGATTATGTCCGTATGGCTCGCGGCGCCGGCGTTCCCGAGAAGGTCGTCGTCGGCATCAACGTTCTTCGCAATGCGCTGATCACCCCGGTCACCACCCTCGGTCTTAAGATCGGTTACCTCATGGGCGGCGCCGTCGTCATCGAGGTTATCTTCAACCTCCCCGGCATGGGCACCGCGATTCTGCAGGGCGTTCAGGGCAACGAGGCGAACCTGGTTCAGGGCGTCGTCATCGTCGTTGCTCTTGCCTTCATCATCATCAACATCGTGGTTGACATGCTCTACCTGCTCATCAACCCGCGCATCAGGACGGTGTAGATTATGGTAAAGATTCGAGAGAAGCAAACCGAGCAGCTCGAGAAGGCTGCCTCCAAGGGGCTCAAGCTCGGTGGCTGGAAGAAGATGACGCTGTCTTCTAAGATTGCCGCCGTCGTGCTGGTGCTGGTCGCCCTGACTGCGATTCTGGCGCCCCTTCTTGCCCCCTATAGCCCGGTCGAGATCTTTACGGCTCGCCAGGCTCCCGGCAACGGATTTATCTTCGGTACCGACGATAAGGGTCGCGACATTCTGTCGCGTATGCTCTACGGTGGTCGTTACTCGCTGATTATCGGCTTTGGCGCCACCGCCATGGCTCTGGTCTGCGGCTCGGTCGTGGGCGCCCTTGCAGCGGTTTCGCGCAAGGCCGTCTCCGAGACGATCATGCGTATCTTGGACATCATCATGTCCATCCCGGGCATCGCCCTCGCGGCCGTCTTCGTCTCCATCCTGGGCAACTCCGTGCCGTCGATCATCTTCGCCATCGGCTTTATGTACACTCCGCAGATTGCCCGTATCGTACGCGCCAATATCGTGTCCGAGTACGGCGAGGACTATGTCCGCGCGGTCATCGTTTCCGGCGCCAAGGCTCCGTGGATTTTGATTAAGCATGTTCTGCGTAACTGCATCGCCCCGATCATGGTCTTCACCGTTACCCTGGTCGCCGACGCCATCATCTTCGAGGCCTCGCTGACCTTCATCGGCGCTGGTATCCAGGAGCCCACCGCTACCTGGGGCAACATCCTCGCCGACGCCCGCGGCGGCGTGCTCGCCGGTCGTTGGTGGCAGGCGCTGTTCCCGGGCCTAGCCATCATGATCACCTGCCTGGCGCTCAACATCCTCTCCGAGGGCATTACCGACGCCATGGCCGCTGCTCCCTCCGCTGCCCTGGATCCTACCGATTCCTCCAAGCGTCGCGAGGCCGACCTGCTGGTCTCCGACCCCGTTCGCGCCTACAAGGAGCAGGCCCAGTCCCTCTCCGCTCGCCTTGGCGCCCTGCGCGATGTCGAGCTCAAGCGTGACGATCGCCACGTGCCCGACGAGTCCGTTGAGCCGATTCTCTCGGTCCGTGACTTCTGCATCCAGTTTGAGCATCACGGTGATATCAACGTCGTCGACCATGTCAACTTTGACGTTCGTCCTGGTCAGACCATGGGCCTGGTGGGCGAGTCCGGTTGCGGTAAGTCCATCACCACGCTGGCCATCATGGGCCTGACCGACGATGACGAGCATCTTTCCGGCGAGGTTCTCTGGGAGGGTCGCGACCTGCTCAAGATGAGCAAGAAGGAGTGGTTCGGCCTGCGCGGTACCGATATCGCTATGGTCTATCAGGACGCCCTGTCCTCGCTTAATCCCTCCATGCTCATCTCTGCCCAGATGAAGCAGCTCACCAAGCGCGGCGGAACCCGCAGCGCCGAGGAGCTCCTGGAGCTCGTCGGCCTCGATCCCAAGCGCACGCTCGAGAGCTATCCGCACGAGCTTTCCGGCGGCCAGCGTCAGCGTGTCCTGATCGCTATGGCCCTTACCCGCGACCCCAAGCTGGTCATCTGCGACGAGCCCACGACCGCTCTGGACGTTACCGTCCAGAAGCAGGTCATCAAGCTGCTCAACGATCTTCAGGCCAAGCTCGGCTTTGCCATGATCTTTGTTTCGCATGACCTGGCTCTGGTCGCCGAGGTTGCCCATAACATCACGGTTATGTACGCTGGCCAGGTTATCGAGCAGGCACCCACCAAGGAGCTGCTCACCAACCCGATCCACGAGTACACCCGCGGTCTTCTGGGCTCCGTTCTGTCCATCGAGAGCGGCTCGGGCCGTCTGCACCAGGTCCCCGGCGCCGTTCCCAGCCCGCGCGATTTCCCCAAGGGCGATCGCTTCGCACCCCGCTCGAGCCATCCGCGTATTGGCCTGGATACCCGTCCGGTCTTCAAGCGCGTGCCCGGCACCGAGCACTTCTATTCCGAGCTCCCCGACGAGGTGCTCAAGGCAAATGGTTTGACCCCTCACGCGGAGGTGATGTAGATGAGCGATACCGCAGTCAACGGCGTCGAGCCGATCATCTTCCTTGATGACGTCCACGTCACCTTTAGGACCCGTACCGGCTCGATTCTGCACCCCAACCTGGTTCACGCCGTCCAGGGTGTAACGATTAAGCTCATGCCCGGTCAGACGATCGGCATCGTCGGCGAGTCCGGTTGCGGTAAGTCCACCACCGCTAACGTCATGTGCGGCCTGCAGGCCCCCACGAGCGGCAAGGTCTACTTTAAGGGCAAGGACGTTACCAAACGTACCGCCGAGGACCGTCGCCACATGGGTCGCGTCATCTCGGTCGTGTTCCAGAACCCGGCCACGGCGCTCAACCCCCGCATGGTCGTTCGCGAGCAGCTGCTCGACCCCATGCGCGTCCACAACCTGGGTACCGAGGCCGAGCAGGAGAAGCGCGTCAAGGAACTCTTGGAGCTCACCGGTCTGCCCAGCTCCGCTGCCGAGGTTCTTCCCGGCCAGCTTTCGGGCGGCCAGCGTCAGCGCGTCGCAATTGCCCGTGCCCTGTCGCTGAACCCCGATGCCATCATCGCCGACGAGCCCACCTCGGCTCTGGACGTTTCGGTCCGCGCGCAGATTCTGAACCTGCTGACTGACCTTAAGAAGGAGCTCGGCCTGGCCATGGTGTTCATCAGCCATGACATCCAGACGGTCCGCTATATCTCTGACGACATCATCGTTATGAATGGCGGCAAGATCGTCGAGCAGGGCGAGGCCAAGCAGGTCTTCCAGCACCCCCAGGACCCCTACACCAAGATGCTGCTCGGCGCTGCGCCGTCGCTGCTGCATCCCAAGCTCGGCGAGTAACCTCGCTTTCCCTCCCGTGCGCCCGGTTCCCTTGCCGGGCGCACCTCCGTTGCGATTTCGAAAGGTTGGGTTCACGAGCCATGCCAAGTG
>JAUUSS010000024.1 GCA_030841765.1 Collinsella aerofaciens
CCAAGGGTTATACCCTAAGAGCAAACCACCCCTTTTAGGGGTGGTTTTGATTTTGCGCTGAGTGAGTGTCATGGTGAACGTTGCGTCGAAGTCCTATATACAGGACCGTTCATCCGTTTGGTTCGGTGATGATTGGCGGCGCGCGGCGCGTTTTGGGACCGTGGCTGATACTATGGATGCTCGCAAGCGATATGAATGAGGATGCTCATGGCATATGACGATAGGGAGACGGGGCTGACGGTCGAGGACCGCGGCTCAAAGTTGGGTCTTCCCCAAAACCAAGATGCAGAGGCCAATGTACTGGCCGCTATGCTGCTATCGCCCGAGGTGGTCGAAGAGGCCCAGGTCGAGCTGCAGCCCGATGATTTCTACCGGCCCATTCATAAGACCATCTACACCGCGATGGTCGATATGTACAACAGCCGCATTCCCATCGACTCCATCTCGCTGATCGATTACCTGCGAAGCATCAACAAGCTCGATGCCGTGGGCGGCGAGGCCTACATTTTGGAGCTGATGGGTCAGACTCTGTCGCTCGTGAACTGGCAGCACCATGCCGCCATCGTTCGTCGCGATTCGATGCTGCGCGAGCTGATCGGCGCCACCAACGAGATCAACGCGCTGGCATATAACGCCCCCACCGACACCAAAGAGGTCGTGGAGCTAGCCGAGAGCAAGCTGCTCAAGGTCACGGCACGCGAGGTCAAGTCGAGCTACAAGACGCTGACCGAGTTTATGGTTGAGGCCTATAACGAGGCCGAGGAAGTGTGTCAGGCCGGTGGTCAGGCTGCGGGCGTGCCCACGGGCTTCCCGTCACTCGACCGCATGCTCATGGGCTTCCGCGAGGGCCAGCTCATCATTATCGGCGCCCGCCCTGCTGTGGGTAAGACGTCGTTCGCCCTGAATCTGGCGCTCAACGCTGCCGCTGCCGGTTATACCGTCGGCTTCTTCTCGCTGGAGATGTCGGGCAAAGAAATTGCCCAGCGTCTGATTTGCGCCTACGCCATGATCTCGATCAGTGACTTCCGCATGGGCCGCATTAGCCCCGAGCAGTGGGCCAATATCAACGAGGCCACGCAGACCTTGTCCAAGCTCGATATTCTGATTGACGATACGCCCGGCACCACAGTGACCGAGATTCGCGCCAAGAGCCGCCGCATGCTCCATAACAAGGAGAAGGCAATCATCATCCTGGACTACCTGCAGCTGGTGAGTCCTCCGCCGGGACGCCGCTCCGAGAGCCGTACCGTCGAGGTTTCGGAGATGTCGCGTGGTCTGAAGATCATGGCCAAGGAGCTCAAGATCCCGCTCATCGCGCTGTCGCAGCTCTCGCGTCAGGTCGAATCCCGTACCGGCAAGCGCCCGCAGCTTTCCGACCTTCGTGAATCGGGCTCCATCGAGCAGGACGCCGATATCGTTATGTTCTTGGACCGCTCCGCCGACGAGGCCGAGGCCTCGCGCGACGATCGACCCGACGAGGGCGTTACGCGTATCGTCGTGGCCAAGAACCGTTCGGGCCCGATCGGCGACGTCGATCTGATGTTCCTGCCGGCATCCACCAAGTTCTATGAGCTTGATGGGGCACATGCCGAGGAGTAGGACAGGCGCCCGTTGCACGGGTATACTGGAAATGTTTTGTGCTTCTGCGTGCCGGCGTGGCGCGTAGACAGTCCATGAATGTAAGGAGTAAACATGCCGTCAACCGTTTTGGTCGGTGCCCAGTGGGGCGATGAGGGCAAAGGTAAGATTTGCGACCTGGTCGCCGGCGACTTCGATGCCGTCGTGCGCTACTCGGGAGGCAACAACGCCGGCCACACCATCGTCGTCAACGGCAAGAAGTACGGCCTGCACCAGGTGCCCTCCGGCATCATGTATTCCGATCACGTGTCGGTGATCGGTAACGGCTGCGTCGTCAACCCCAAGGTTGTCCTTGAGGAGATCGATATGTTCGAGGCCGACGGCATCACCACCAAGAACCTCAAGATTAGCGGCAACGCGCATGTCATCATGCCGTACCACATCGATCTGGATGGCGCCTTTGAGCAGAAGCTCGGCAAGAAGAACATCGGTACCACCAAGCGCGGCATTGGTCCGTGCTATCAGGACAAGATGGCTCGCATCGGCCTGCGCATGCAGGACATGCTGGACGAGGCGCTGTTCCGCGACAAGCTGGAGACCGCTCTCGCCCGCGTGAACCCCGAGCTCGAGCTCATCTACAACCTGCCCACCTACACCGTGGACCAGATTTGCGACGAGTACCTGCCGATGGCCGAGCGCCTGCGTCCCTACATCACCGAGACGAGTCTGCTGCTCAACAACATGATCGACGAGGGCAAGGACCTGCTGTTTGAGGGCGCCCAGGCGACGCTGCTCGACATCGACCACGGCACCTATCCGTACGTGACGTCTTCCAACTGCACCGCCGGCGGCGCCATTACCGGTTCCGGCGTCGGCATGAAGAACGTCGACCGCGTGCTGGGCGTCATGAAGGCCTATATCACCCGCGTCGGTTCGGGCCCCATGCCCACCGAGCTTTCCTATGAGTCCGAGGCCGGTCACACGCTGACCGAGGAGGGCTATGAGTACGGCGTGACCACCGGTCGCCGTCGTCGCTGCGGCTGGTTTGACGGCCCTATCGCCAACTATGCCTCGCGCGTCAACGGCCTCACCGATATCGCCATGACCAAGCTCGACGTGCTTTCGGCCTTCGACACCATTAAGGTGTGCGTGGCCTACGACGTCGATGGCGAGCGCTATACCAGCGTGCCCGAGCATCAGGTTCGCTTTGAGCACGCCAAGCCCATCTACGAGGAGCTTCCTGGCTGGAAGTGCGATATCACCGGCTGCCGCAGCTTTGAGGAGCTGCCGCAAGAGGCTCAGGACTACGTGGCGTTTATCGAGGATCTGGCACACACCCGCGTGACGTTCATTGGCGTTGGCGCTGGTCGAGAGCAGATCATCAACCGATTCTGGAAGTAATCGGGACTATTTGGTTATTGCGATATACCCCTTTGCAGCCCGGACGGGCGGCCGAGGGGTATATTTGCTTGCAAAGGGCTCGCGCGGAGCGGGCCGTTAATCCATAGAGGAGGCACCCTTGAAGGCGGACACTCAAACCATCGACATCCTGTTGTTGGGCAGCGGCGGCCGTGAGCATGCTTTGGCAGCTAAGCTCGCAGCATCACCGCGCGCCGGCAAGCTCTACATCGCGCCGGGTAACGGCGGCACCGCGAGCTGCGGCGAGAACGTTGTTCTCGACGACTGCGATCCTGCGGCCGTGGCGGCGTTTGCTCAGAGCCACGGATGCGGACTCGTGGTAATTGGCCCCGAGGCTCCGCTCGTGGCGGGCGTGGCCGACGCCGTGCGCGCGGCGGGTATTCCCTGCTTTGGCCCGGGTGCCGAGGGTGCCCGTATGGAGGGCTCCAAGCTATTCTCCAAGCAGCTCATGGAGCGTGCCGGCATTCCGACGGCCGCCTACGGCTCGTTCACCGACGAGGCTTCGGCTCTCGCCTACGTACGCGAGCAAGGCGCCCCGCTGGTCGTGAAGGCTGACGGCCTTGCCGCAGGCAAGGGCGTTATCGTGGCGACCGAACTTGAGCAGGCCGAGGAAGCCGTGCGCGAGTGCTTTGGCGGCGCCTTTGGCGATGCCGGCAACACCGTGGTTATCGAGGAGATGCTGACCGGCCCCGAGTGCTCGCTGCTGGCCTTTACCGACGGCAAGACCGTGCGCCCCATGGCCACCTCGCAGGACCACAAGCGCGCGCTCGAGGGCGACAAGGGTCCCAACACCGGTGGCATGGGCGTCTACAGCCCGGTGCCCATCGTGACTGACGAGGAGCACGCCACCATGGTGAAGGTCATGGAGCAGACCGTGGCCGAGCTCGCTGTCGAGGGTATCGACTACCGCGGCTGCCTGTACGGCGGCTTTATGCTCACGCCTGCCGGCCCCAAGGTGCTGGAGTTCAATGCCCGCTTTGGCGACCCCGAGACGCAGGTCGTGCTGCCGCGCCTTAAGAACGACCTGGTCGAGGTCATGCTGGCTTGTGCCAACTGCGAGCTCGATCAGATTGAGCTCGACTGGCGTGACGAGTGGGCCGTGGCCGTTGTCCTGACGAGCGCGGGCTATCCCGGCAGCTACGAGAAGGGCAAGGTCATCACCGGTATCGCCGATGCCGAGGCCATGGAGAACGTGACCGTGTACCACGCGGGCACCGCCGTGGTGGACGGCCAGCTCGTGACCAATGGTGGCCGCGTGCTTGCCGTGACCGCGCTGGGCGACACGTTCGAGAACGCTCGCAACCTTGCCTACGAGGCCTGCGAGAAGATTGATTTTGAGGGCAAGACCCTGCGTCACGACATCGGCCTGCGCGCGCTGCGCGGCCGCGACGCCTGGGATGCCTAAAATCCGAGAGGAATGAGACGGATGGACGAGAAGAACGAAGAGCTCGTGGACGCGCAGATCGTCGAAGAGGACAGCCGCATGTATGGGCACGCCGAGGGCGAGCCTGGTGGCGAGGTCGCTGACGAGCCGGCACTGGTGCTGGGCGACGACGACCCGCACGATGCCGAGCTGCACGAGAAGATTCTTTCGGAGGAGTGCGCCTGGAAGGGCAAGATTCTCGACGTCCACCGTCTTGAGGTTGAGCTGCCCAACGGTCACCGCAGCGCCCGCGATATCGTTCGTCATCCGGGTGCGGCGGCCGTTGTGGCACTGACCGAGAGCGGCAAGATCGTACTGGTGCGTCAGTACCGCACCGCCATCGACCGCGTGACGGTCGAGATTCCTGCCGGCAAGCTCGACCCGGGCGAGGACCCGCTCGATTGCGCCAAGCGCGAACTGCATGAGGAGACGGGCTTTAAGGCTGGTCGTATTCGCTTTTTGACGTCGATTGTCACGTCCTGCGGTTTTTGCGATGAGATCATCCACATCTACTTGGCTACCAAGCTCGAGTTTGATGCGCCCAACCCCGATGATGACGAGTTTGTCAACGTGGACCTGGTGCCGCTGCACGAGCTGATCGACGCCGTGCTCGACGGCAAGATCGAAGACGCCAAGACCGTCGTAGGCGCGCTTGCCTGCGACAGCATCGCACACCGACTAGGCGGAACTGAGCTTTAAAAGCGAGGGCGACCCTGGGGCAAACACTACTGATTATTTTGTCCCAGGGTCTTACGTTATTGTTTTATCTCCGAGGACTGCATGTTTAAGAGGTTTCTTTCTTACTACGAGCCCCAGATGGGGCTTTTTGTTGCTGATACTGTTTGTGCTCTGGTGCTTGCCGCCATTGACCTGGCGTTCCCCATTATCCTGCGCAATTTGACCGGTGGGCTATTTGCTCAGGGTCAGGCTGCCATTATGCAGGCGCTCGGCATGATCGCGGTGGGCTTGGTGCTGATGTATGCCGTCCGCTGCGCCTGCCGCTACTTTGTGAGCTATTGGGGTCACGTGATGGGCGCGCGCATGGAGTCCAAGATGCGCGAGGACCTGTTCGACCAGTATGAGCGCTTTAGCTTTGCGTACTTCGACCGCAACAGCTCGGGTGACATGATGAGCCGCGTGGTCAACGACCTGTTCGATATCTGCGAGGCGGCGCATCACGTGCCCGAGTGGATCATCATCTGCGGCATCGAGATCATCGGCTCGTTTGTGATCCTCTTTACCATCGCCCCGGTGCTGGCGCTTGCCATGGCCGTGGTGACGGCGGCGTTTGCGGTCATCATGTTTTGGCAGAACATGCGCATGCGCGAGGTCTTTAGCGACAACCGCAAAAAGATCAGCGGCATCAATGCACAGCTGCAGGATTCGCTGGCGGGCATGCGCGTGGTCAAGAGCTTTGCCAATGAGGAGACCGAACGCTTCAAGTTCCGCGCCTCCAACAATCGCTATCTTTCGTCCAAGGAGAACATGTATCACGCCATGGGCGTCTATACTGCGACGTATGGCCTGCTCTCGGGCGTGCTCTATGTGATCGTGGTGCTGCTGGGCGGCTGGCTGGTCGCCCAGGGACAGCTGCAGGCGGTCGATATGGCGACCTTTGCACTCTATATTTCGCTGTTCTGCACGCCGCTTGAGACGCTCGTCAATTCGGCCGAAACGTATCAGAAGGCTATCGCCGGCTTTAAGCGTATGGACGAGGTGCTCTCGACCGCGCCGGATATCCAGGACAAGCCGGGCGCCACTGATCTGCAGGTGACTGCCGGCGCCGTGGAGTATCACGACGTGTGCTTTAACTACGAGGACGTTGAGCTGGGCGAGGGCGATGCCGACGAGCGTCCCGTTATCGACCATATGGACCTGTCTATCAAGCCCGGGCAGACCATCGCGCTGGTTGGCCCCTCGGGCGGCGGCAAGTCCACGACCTGTTCGCTGCTGCCGCGCTTTTATGACGTGGCTGCCGGATCCATTAGCATCGACGGCCAGGACGTGCGTGACGTGACGCAGCATAGCCTGCGCCGTGCCATCGGCCTGGTGCAGCAGGATGTCTACCTGTTTGACGGTACGATTGGCGAGAACATCGCCTACGGCAAGCCGGGTGCTACGGCAGAAGAGATCGCTGAGGCGGCCCGTCGCGCCAATATCGATACCTTTATCGAGTCGCTTCCACAGGGCTATGACACGGTCGTGGGCGAGCGCGGCAGCCGTCTTTCGGGCGGGCAGAAGCAGCGCGTTGCCATCGCGCGTGTGTTTCTCAAGAACCCCAAGATCCTGATTTTGGACGAGGCGACGAGTGCTTTGGATAACGAGAGCGAGGAGGCGGTGCAGGAGTCGCTCGAAGAGCTGGCACGCGGCCGCACCACGATTATCATTGCCCACCGTCTTTCGACCATTAAGCACGCCGATGAGATTGCGACCGTTGAGCATGGTCGCGTTGTGGAGCGTGGCACGCACGAGGAGCTTCTCGCCCGTGGCGGCACCTATGCCCGTTACTATCGAATGCAGTTCGAAGGTGCGCGTGCGCACGAGCTCGACTGATTGATATGACAGGAAGTTTATGGCTGACAAGAACCCTTTGACTCCGGAAGAAGTGACGGAGTTATTCTCCGAAATCGATGCATCCGGCGTCTTGGATCCCACGCTTGCCAAAAAGCGAACCGAGCGCATGCGTGAGAAGGAGGCTGCGTCCAAGCGCGGTGACAAAGCGGCGCTAGCGCAGCTGCGCAGTGAGGACCGCGCGAGCCAGGCAAAACATATCGACCCGCTGTCCGAGGACGATCCTTCGGGCTCGCAGGTGAGCCATACCATTACGAAGACCGCGATGGCCGTGGTCATCGGTATTTTGGTGCTGATCGTGGGCATGCAGATTGGCTACGGCGTGATGCGTCGTCTGAACACCGCCAACCTGTCCGAGAGCGTTTCGGTCGATACCGTTTCGACGGCGCTGAAGGGTGGACTTGAATGGGGCAACGGCTTTACGCAGTTCCCGCTCGACTTTACCGTCGATGAAGCCGATGAACGCACGGGCACGGTCGAGGTGACGGTGTTGGACACATCGTCTGCCAACGAGCTCGAGCTGCTGTCCAACGGGCAGATTCAGGCCGCGGCGCTTGCGACCAACGCGTTGCTCAACGATAAGATCGACCGCGTGGTGTATAACGTTCACGCCTATATCGACGAGGATAGCAACATTCAGCACGATTCCTTCTTTGGCATGTTCCCCGCGCGCGGCCACCAGAGCGCCATTTTGACGTTCGTGTGGACCAAGAGCTCATCCAACGCCACGAGTATCGACTGGAAGATGCGCATCGTGAGTATGGATGACACCATCGCCGAGCGCATTCAGAAGCAGGTGAACTCGGTGTCGTCGTTGATTGAGGACCCGGTGGTGAGCCAGACCAAGATTGACGAGGAAAAAGCCGAGCGCGATCTGGAGCATCGTTTGCATGGCCGCGAGATTTTCCGTGGCGGCAAGCCCGATCGCACACCGTCCGAACTGCTGGAGCAGGACAAGAAAAAATAAGACGCCATCATCCCGCGTGAGCCACAAGCCCCGCGGGATGATTTTTCTGGGACGGGGATTAAAAAACATTATGCATAGAAAGTCATAATTATCATTTCGTAAACATTTCGATGAAATTAACGCCATGAGGCATGCTTGCGGTTACAATACCGCGAGGCCTAACTACACACCTTTAAGCCGGTCCTGTGAGACCGGGAAGGAGAATTATGGCGAACAACCATACCGCGGGCGCTGCCGCCCGCACCTTCGCGCCCAGCGAGCTTTGCCAGCGTATGCTGGCCAAAACCAGCAAGGGCACCTGCGGTCCCTGCATCCTGTATCTTGAGGATGGGACCATTTTTTATGGACGTGCATGCGGCGCCGAGGGCACCGCGACCGGCGAAGTTTGCTTCAACACCTCGCTCGAGGGCTACTTTGAGGTCATGACCGACCCGAGTTATGCCGGCCAAATCGTAACCATGACCTATCCGCAGATCGGCAACTACGGTATCGACGAGACCGACGTCCAGTCGGCCTTCCCCGGCGACGCCGTGCGCCCTGCGAGCGCTCCGGCCATGCGCGGCATGATCGTTCGCGACATGTGCGCCACGCCTTCTAACTGGCGCTCGGCCGTCAGCGTGCCGGAGTACCTGCGCGCTCACGGCATCGTCGCTATCGAGGGTGTCGACACTCGCGCCCTGGTGCGCCACCTGCGCGACAATGGTTCCAAGATGGGCATTATTTCGACCGAGATCTTCGACGTCGACGAGCTTGCCGAGCGTCTGGCCGCTGCGCCCACGCTGGTAGGCGAGAACCTGGTCAAGACCGTAAGTTGCCCCGTACCTCACGAGTTTGTGGCCGCCGACCTGCCTGCCACGCATGACTTTGCGCTTACGGCTGCCGCTCCTGCCCGTCACAAAGTGGTCGCCTACGACTGCGGTGTGAAGCGCGGCATTCTGGAGGGTCTGGTCCGCGCCGGCTGCGACCTTACCGTCGTGCCGTGGGATACGCCCGCCCAGCAGGTGCTCGACATGAATCCCGACGGTGTCTTTTTGTCCAATGGTCCCGGCGACCCCGACGCCGTGGTGGAGACCTACGAGCAGGTGCAGCAGCTGATCGGCAAGGTGCCGGTCTTTGGTATTTGTCTTGGTCACCAGATGATCAACCTGGCCTGCGGCGCTCAGATGGAAAAGCTTAAGTTCGGTCACCGCGGTGGCAACCAGCCGGTCATGAACCTGGTAAGCCGTCGCGTGGAGATCACCGCGCAAAACCATGGCTTTGGCCTGCTGTTCCCCAGCTTGGGCAAGCTTGTCCCCGAGCTTTCCGGCGGCGAGACCGAGCATGCGGCCGATGGAGATCTGCGCGTCTGGGTGCGCCGCGGAATCGCGCCGGTCGTGATGAACGAGCGCTTTGGCCGCATTCGCCTAACACATGTGAACCTCAACGACGGCACCGCCGAGGGCATCCAGCTGCTCGACGCCCCGTGCTTCTCGGTCCAGTATCACCCCGAGGCCTCGCCTGGCCCCACCGATGCCCACTATCTCTTTACCGCCTTTACGCGACTCATGGACGGCGAGGAGAACTACCTGGACATCGACACCGCGAAGGACCGCCTGGCTGGCTGGAATTTCGCCGAGACCGCCGCGACTGAGACCGAGGAGAACTAACATGCCGAAACGTACTGACATCAAGCGTATCCTCGTCATTGGTTCGGGCCCCATCGTCATCGGCCAGGCCTGCGAGTTCGACTACTCCGGCGCCCAGGCCTGCAAGGTGCTCAAGGAGGATGGCTTTGAGGTCATCCTGGTCAACTCCAACCCGGCGACCATCATGACCGACCCGGGCTTGGCCGACCGCACCTATGTCGAGCCCATCACCGCCGAGTTTATCGAGCGCGTAATCAAGAAAGAGCACCCGGACGCGCTGCTGCCCACGCTGGGCGGCCAGACCGGTCTGAACGCCGCCGTCGAGCTGGCGAAAGACGGTACGCTCGACAAGTACGGCGTCGAGATGATCGGCTGCGACCTGGCCGCCATCGAGCGCGGCGAGGACCGCAAGCTCTTTAACGAGGCCATGGCCGAGATTGGCCTGGAGGTCGCGCGCTCGGGCTATGCCTACAGCGTGGCCGACGCCGAGGCCATCGCCGAGCGCGTGGGCTATCCCTGCGTGCTGCGTCCGAGCTTTACCCTCGGTGGCGCCGGCGGCGGCATCGCGCACACCCACGAGGAGCTCGTCTCCATCGTGAGCCAGGGCCTCGAGCTCTCGTCCGCCCACGAGGTGCTGGTCGAGGAGTCCATCGAGGGTTGGAAAGAGTACGAGATGGAGGTCATGCGTGACCACGCCGGTAACGGCATCATCGTGTGCTCCATCGAGAACCTCGACCCCATGGGCGTGCACACCGGCGACTCCATTACCGTGGCGCCGGCGCAGACCCTTTCCGATCTTGAGTACCAGCGCATGCGCGTGGCCTCGCTCGCCATTCTGGAGAAGATTGGCGTCGAGACCGGCGGCTCCAACGTGCAGTTTGCCGTGAATCCGCAGACCGGCCGCCTCATCGTCATCGAGATGAACCCGCGCGTGAGCCGTTCGTCCGCGCTGGCTTCCAAGGCCACGGGTTTCCCCATCGCCAAGGCCGCCGCACGTCTGGCCGTGGGCTACACGCTCGACGAAATCGTCAACGACATCACCAAGGCCACGCCCGCCTGCTTTGAGCCCACAATCGACTACTGCGTGGTCAAGGTGCCGCGCTTTGCCTTCGAAAAGTTCAAGGGTACCGACCCCACACTCACCACGCGCATGAAGGCCGTGGGCGAGATCATGGCGATCGGTCGCACCTTTGAGGAGGCCTTCGGCAAGGCCATGCGCTCACTGGAGGACGGTCACCAGGGCATCTGCGCCGGTGGCAAGGAGGGTGCCGACAAGCTGAGCGACGATGAGCTCGCTCAGGCCGTGGCAACCCCGACCGAGCACCGCATCTTCTTTGTGGTCGAGGCCCTGCGCCGTGGCTGGGACATCGCCCACATCCATGCCATCTGCGGTATCGATCCGTGGTACCTCAACCGTATCAACGACATGGTGCAGGTCCAGGAGAGCATCCGCGGCCTGCGTGTGGAGGATATCGACGCCGACGCGATGCGCCTGCTCAAGCAGTACGGCACGAGCGACGCCGAGATTGCCGCGCTGACCGGCTCGGACGAGCGCTTTGTGCGCGCCTATCGCAAGGGTCTGGGCGTGGTTCCCAGCATGAAGACGGTCGATACCTGCGCGGCCGAGTTCTCGAGCGCCACGGAGTACCACTACAAGACGTACGAGAACATCTACCGCACGAGCCCGGATGCCAAGAAGTGCGTGGCTCCCGACGAGACCACGCCGGCGGACAAGCCCAAGACGATGATTCTGGGCGCCGGCCCCAACCGCATTGGCCAGGGTATCGAGTTCGATTACTGCTGCGTGCACGCGAGCTACGCGCTGGCGGCCCGCGGCTTTGAGACCATCATGGTCAACTGCAATCCCGAGACCGTCTCGACCGACTATGACACGTCCGACCGTCTGTACTTTGAGCCGCTTACCTACGAGGACGTCATGGATGTCATCGATGTCGAGCGCCCCGACGGCGTCGTGGTGACGCTCGGCGGCCAGACCCCGCTCAAGCTGGCGCGCATGCTCGAGGAGAGCGGCGTGAACATTATGGGCACCAAGCCCGATGCCATCGACTTTGCCGAGGACCGCGAGCGCTTCGCCGCCCTGCTCGACAAGCTGGGCATCATGTATCCGCCGGCGGGCCAGGCGACCTCGTTTGAGGAGGCCGAGGCCGTGGCCGCGCACATCGGCTACCCGCTGCTGGTACGTCCGAGCTATGTGCTGGGCGGCCGCGGCATGATGATCGCCTACGATGCCGAGCATCTGCACGATTACATGGCCGAGGCTGCGCGCATCAGCCCCGACTACCCGGTGTATCTGGACCGTTTCCTGGAAGGTGCGATTGAGTCCGATGTCGACGCCCTGTGCGATGGCGAAGAGGTCTACATCGGCGGCATTCTGGAGCACATCGAGGAGGCCGGCATCCACTCCGGCGACTCCGCGACCTGCATCCCGCCGTTCAGCTTTAGTGAGAGTCTGCAGGCCAAGCTTCGCGAGACCACGCGCCGCATCGCGATGGCGCTGGGCGTGCGCGGTCTCGTCAACGTGCAGTACGCCATTAAGGGCGAGACCGTTTACGTGATCGAGGCCAACCCGCGCGCAAGCCGTACCGTCCCGTTTATCTCCAAGGCCACCGGTGTACCGCTCGCCAAGTGTGCCGCACGTATCATGGCGGGCGATTCCATCGCGAGCTTGGGCCTGCCGAGCGACGAGCGTCAGCTGGACTGGTTCTGCATGAAGGAAGCCGTTATGCCCTGGGGTCGTTTCCCGGGCGCCGACGTTATCCTGGGTCCCGAGATGAAGTCGACGGGCGAGGTCATGGGTATCGCCAAGAGCTATCCCGAGGCATACGCCAAGACGCAGCTGGCGATCGACTACAAGCTGCCCGACCCGAGCGCCGGCAAGGTGTTCATTAGCGTGTGCGATCGCGACAAGCGCCACATCCTTTCGGTCGCGCGTATCCTGCGCTACCTGGGCTTTGACATCTGCTCCACCGAGGGTACGGCGCGCGTGCTGCGTGGCGGCAACGTGACGTGCGAGGTCGTGGAGAAGATTAGCGGCCCGCATGACGGCGAGCGCCCCAACATCGGCGACCTCATCGCCGATGGCAAGATTGCGGTGATCGTCAACACGCCGTACGGCCCAGGTTCGCGTGGCGACGGCTATCTGTTGCGTACCGAGGCAGTGCGCCGCGGCGTGACCTGCGTGACGGCGATGTCTGCGGCCAACACGTACGTGAGTGCCATCGAGGCCGTGCGCGAGGACCAGCAGGGTCACGGCAGCGCCAACGACATGGGCATGGACGTCATCGCCCTGCAGGACCTGCCGCAGCACACGGTGTAGTTGACCTGGCCGGCCGGGGCGGCAGCCGGACACTTTCTCTCGGAAACTGGGCTTCGCGAAGTTTTCCGAGAGAAAGGACCGCCTCCCGCCCCGGCCTGCGGCGACTCGGTAGCACCGTGTGCTGCCGAAGGGGCTTTGAGCGATGACTAGGGCTGAATAAAAAGCGAGTGTGGGATCCGCCGTTCGTTCGAACGGCGGATCCCACGTTAATATTTCAGCCAACGTACGTCATGGCAATCCCCGGTAGGTCCCCGGGTGCCCCGCGGCGGGCTGGGTTTATTGTCTGAGCGACTTTGCGAAGCAAGGGGAGCGAAGATAAAAACCCAGCCCGCCGCGGGGCACCCGGGGACCGCAGGGACGGGAGCAGCTATACTACTCTCAGTAGTTAAGGGTCGCGGATTCGCTGCGTCACCGCTCTCAACAGGAGGTCTTTGTTTATGGCAGATCAGAAGCCGGTTGTCGGGATCATCATGGGTTCCAAGTCCGATCTGGGCGTTATGGAAGGCTGCACCGCCGAGCTCGAGGCACTGGGTGTGCCCTATGAGCTCGTCATTGCGAGCGCGCACCGCACGCCGGCGAAGGTCCACGAGTGGGCTTCGACTGCCGCCGATCGCGGTATCAAAGTGATTATCGCCGCCGCCGGCAAGGCCGCTCACTTGGGTGGTGTCGTGGCTGCCTTTACGCCGCTGCCGGTTATCGGCGTGCCTATGAAGACGAGTGACCTGGGCGGTATGGATTCGCTGCTGTCGATGGTGCAGATGCCTTCGGGCGTGCCCGTGGCCTGCGTTGCCATCAACGGCGCCAAGAACGCCGCCATCTACGCCACGCAGATTCTAGGCGCTTGCGACCCCGAGTACCGCAAGGTTATCGAGAAGATGAAGCAGGAGATGGCCGACGCCTAGGCGTTCTGCCGTTTCACCGCAGTATAAGGAGAGCCATGTCCGACTATCAGGGAAAACGATTCAAGGCTTCTCAGATTCCCGATCCATCGAAGCCGGGTGCTGCCCATGCGGCGCAGCAGGGTCGGGCATCCTCTCCTCAGCAGCCGCGCGCGCCGCGCCCCGTGACACCGGCGACGCATCGTCGACAGGACGCGCCAGCCGCATATCGACCTTCATCTTATAGCAACGCTAAGAAGCCGCCCCGGTCTTCATCGCATGCCGCGCCGTCGGATTACACCGAGCCGCCGCGCAAAAAGCGCCGCTCCATTATTCCCATTCTGCTCATCATCATCGGCATCGGTCTGATTGTCGCCGCCGCCGCTATCTTTATTAATGCTCAGATTGGCTATAAGCAGGCGAGCGAGTCGTATCAGAAAATCGAGAAGCAATATGTAAGCGATAAGGACGCCAGCGGCGTGCCGATTATCGACTTCGATGCGCTTGCTCAGACAAACCCCGAGATTGTGGGTTGGATTTACGCGCCGGGAACCAACATCAACTATCCCGTGGTGCAGTCCAATAACAACTCCAAATACCTCAACACGCTGTTTGACGGTACGTCCAATGCATCGGGTGCGATTTTCTTGGACAGTGACGATACCGCGCCGGGAATGGTTGACCAGCAGACCACGATCTACGGCCACCACATGAACGACGGATCGATGTTCAATGTGATCTCGGATACGACCGATCAGGCGACGTTCGACAGCATAGAGTACGTGTATTACATCACGCGCGACGCCATCTATAAACTGCGACCACTGGCGACCAAAGTTGTCGAGGACACGTATGCCAAGGCGCGCACGCCCAATTTTGAGGGCGACGACGGGCTCAAGAACTACCTGTCCGAGATGCTCGACGGTGCCTCTGCCGTGGCGAGCGATGCCATCGATCGTGCCGCTTCGGCAACCAAGGTGGCAACGCTTGTGACCTGTCGTTCGTTATCGCTGAGCAACACGCGTGCCGTCATGGTGCTCACGCCGGTCGAGGAATAAGTTGTTCGAGAGTAGCTAAAAAAGCCCCGTTCCAAATTGGCTACTCGATGACGGTAAGGGAGAAATGATGCTTGAGAATGGCAAAACGATGCCTTCGGTTGATGCTTGGCTGCGCGAGGCCAAGGCCGATTCGTCGGCACCTGCGTGCGGTATGTATCTGACACATAACGGTGTGGTGCGCGCGACGCCCAAGTCCGAGGTCCGCGGGATCGAAACCGATGGCGTAGCTCCCGGGCGCAGGGTGGGCGGCATGGTGTTCGGCTTCGATGCTCAGAAAGTGCAGGCTGCTATCGAGGCCACGCGCGCGATGCCGGGTATCGGCTATGTGCGCGTGTGGCTGGCAAGCGGCGAGCTTGCCGTAGGTGACGACATCATGCTCGTGCTCATTGGCGGGGACATTCGCCCGCATGTGGTCGATGCGCTGCAGTCGCTCGTCGGCACCATCAAGAACGAGTGCGTGAGCGAGGTCGAGCGCGAGGCGTAAGGCCTCGTCGGCAATCCGAGTCTGTCTATAGCGAAAGCCCGCCGGCAGTTCATGTAGATCTGCCAGCGGGCTTTGATGTGTTGGAGCTATTTTGCTCTGGCGTTTGCTACACGCGTGTGGCGTCCTTGGGGCTCATGGTCATACTCTGAAAACGGTTCTCCATATATTCGTTATCGAAATGCTTGTCATAGAACTGTGCGACGGGAATATTTCGAACGGTTCCGTTGACGCGCTGATACCAATAGTCGAGCGATTGCAACGTCATGACGCCGTCGATCAACATGACGGCGGTCAGGATGACGGTAGCAGAGTAGCGGCGTTTCCATGGAATCATATTGATGAGCTTAAGCAGGCGCGGCAGCAAGACCTTGATCCAGATGAGGCCACCCAGGCCCCACATGCAGGCAAACGGCGTGCATGTGCGTCCCCCGGTCAATACCGCGATGGGATCGGGCATGCCGAATAGCCTAATGTGTGAATAGCTCCACGACACCACGCCAAATGAGGTCTGCATAAACCAGCCTACAAACACCTCGAAAGCGCCGCCGATCAGGGCACTTACCAGGAAAATGATCAGAGGATTCTTTTTATAGAAGCGGTTGAGCGCCATGGTCATGAGCACCGCGCCAAATCCGTAGATGGGGCTAAAGGGGCCAAATAGCATACCGGCACGGTCCTGATAGACGCCGGGATCGACGACGACCATATGCCAGACTTCCTCGAGAATGAGACCTAACACGCTGCAGACGAAGAATACCCAGAACAGGTTGAAGTAGTTGAGCTTGATGTAGCCCTCGCCGGTTTCGTCGCGGCCGAGCATCCCCTCGGCGGCGGCATCGCGGTCGAGCATCTCTTGCAGACGGCGCTGCAGTTCGCGCTCCTGGCGTAGCGTGGGGTCGACGGTGGCCGACAGCGCAATGAGGATGACAAGCTGGACGGCGGGGCGCAGCAGGAAGGGTCCGATGCCCTGGAGCATCACGTCAACTAAAAGCTCCACGACGGTAAATGCGATGAGGACGTAAGACAGGCGGGCGGCATTGCGCCGCTGGTCCTTGATGAGGTCCAGGCCAAAGACGATCAAGATGATCGCGCTTGCCGCCGAGAGCATAATGCCGGCGACGATAAGGCCAACCGCGACCAGGGTGTTATCACCGAGCTTAGCGGCGACGTTGCCGTTAATGAGTGCGGTGATGACCTGCCACATAAAGACGGCGACTGACGGGAGCGTGCCCACGCCAGATAGGGTGCACAGGACTGCGTAGACCTTGATGATAAGGGGGATCTTCTTGGCCTCCGTGGTGCTGGGGACACTGGGGTCGAGTTGATTTCGATCCATACGCTACCTTTCTCGTCTTGTAGTAGCCTACAAGGATACGCCGACGACCAGCTAAAAGACAGGACGAACGTCCCAATTGCAACAATGTAGCCCCTAGCGCGGGCGAGACACGGCGCACGGGAAGTCTTCGAGGCCGTTGCCCCTGAGAGTGGACTACCCAATAAAATGTTTGGTCGCAAAACGGATAATAAGCTCGGTGGGCTTTTAAAAAGCGCTGCTCATGCGCGGGGGAGCGCGTCGCGCCGTGCGTATAATAAGGCGGGTAACGCCAAAATACGAGGCTCTGAGGGGATGCCATGTCTCAAGAAACCATCCGCGCGGCCGAGCGTGCCGCGGGACAGGTGAACGCCATGTCGACGTATGATCCGGACTCTGACCAGCTGCATGAGGAATGCGGCGTTTTTGGTGTCTGGGCGCCCGATCGCGACGTGGCTCGACTGACGTACTTTGGCCTGCGTGCACTGCAGCATCGCGGCCAAGAATCGGCGGGAATCGCCGTTGGTGACGGCGGTACGGTTATGGTCCGCAAGGATCTGGGCCTGCTCGACCGCGTGTTCTCCAATGCCGACTTGTCGACGCTCTCCGGTCAGCTGGCCGTGGGTCATGTGCGCTACGGCACCGCCGGCGCCAAGAGCTGGGAAGCCTCTCAGCCGCACCTCTCTACCATCAATAGCGTCATTATCGCGCTCGCGCACAACGGCACCCTCGTCAACACCGACGAGCTGCGTCGCCAGCTGATCGAGCTGGGCGTACCGTTCCTCTCCAACTCGGATTCCGAGGTCGCGACCAAACTCATCGGCTACTTTACTCAGCGTACTGGCCATCTGCGCGAGGGCATTCGCAAGACCATGGAGCTCGTGCGCGGCGGCTACGCCATGACGCTCATCAACGAGCAGGCGCTCTACGCATTCCGCGATCCGCACGGCATTCGCCCGCTCGTGCTGGGCAAGCTGGTGGATGAGGGCCTGGACCAGGCCGATGCCGCATCCGTTTCGCAGCTGCCGTCGCAGGACGGCGCCGCGACGGTCGACGCCACCACCCATGTCACGCGCGCCGGCGGCTGGGTCGTTGCCTCCGAGACCTGCGCGCTCGATATCGTGGGCGCCGAGTACGTCCGCGACGTCCGTCCCGGTGAGATTTTGCGCATCAGCGCCGAGGGCCTTGTGTCCGAGCAGGGCGTGCCTGCCGCCGAAGAGCCTGCTAACTGCATTTTTGAGCAGGTCTACTTTGCTCGCCCCGATTCCATCATGAACGGCAAGAGCGTCTACGCCTGCCGTTATGACATGGGTCGTCAGCTGGCACATGAGGAGCCCGTCGAGGCCGACCTGGTCATCGGCGTGCCCGACTCCGGCCTGCCGCCCGCGGAGGGCTATTCGCACGAGAGCGGCATTCCCTTTGGCGAGGGCCTCATCAAGAACCGCTACGTGGGCCGTACGTTTATCGAGCCTACGCAGGAGTTGCGCGCCATGGGCGTGCGCATGAAGCTCAACCCGCTGCGCGACAACATCGAGGGCAAGCGCCTGGTCGTCATCGACGACTCCATCGTGCGTGGCACCACCATGGTGCAGCTCGTCAAGATGCTGCGCAACGCTGGCGCCAAGGAGATTCATATCCGCATCAACTCGCCCGAGGTCATCTGGCCGTGCTTCTACGGTATCGATACCGACGTACAGTCGCAGCTTATCAGCGCCAACAAGACGGTCGACGAGATTTGCGAGTATATCGGCGCCGATTCGCTGGCCTTCCTTTCGGTCGAGGGCCTGCTGAAGGTCATGCCCAAGGGCGGTTACTGCGATGCGTGCTTTACCGGCCGCTACCCCGTGGCGATTCCCGAGAGCTTTGGCCGCGACAAGTTTATGGAGGGCTTTAAGCCCCGCAACCTGGATAAGCCGCTGCACTTTGACGACGACGCCGTGGTCGAGAAATACGACGACCGCAGCTGGGAAGAGAAGCACGGCGAGGCCTAAAACCTGCCATGTAGGGACAGGTTCATTTTGGTAGGTTTTACCTGCTGTTTTGTTGATATGACGGCGCGTGCTGTTATGGCGCGCGCCGAAATGAACGCAACTATGAGCACCGTTTGGCGCCCGCGCGGCGGACGGTAGTGGGAGAGGAAGGCTCAGATGAGCGACAGCAAGCATGTGACGTATGAGGACGCCGGCGTCGATACCGCCGAGGGCGGCCGCGCCGTCGACGCCATTAAGCAAATGGTTAAGGACACCAACCGTCCCGAGGTCATCGGCGGTATCGGTGGCTTTGGTGGCTTATTCTCGGCCGCCGCGCTTAAGGATATGGAAGACCCGATTCTGATCAGCGGTACCGACGGCGTGGGCACCAAACTTGTGCTCGCCCAGATCATGGATCGTCACGAGACGGTGGGCCAGGACCTGGTCGCCATGTGCGTCAACGACATTTTGGCTTCGGGCGCCGAGCCGCTGTTCTTCCTGGACTACGTTGCCATCGGCCACATTGAGGCCGAGCACATGGCAAAGATCATCAAGGGTGTGGCCGACGGCTGCAAGCTCGCGGGCTGCGCGCTCGTGGGCGGCGAGATGGCCGAGCACCCCGGCGTCATGGCTCCGGCCGACTACGACCTTGCCGGCTTTACCGTGGGCGTCGTCGACCGTCCCAAGATGCTCGATCCCGCAAACGTCCGCCCCGGCGACGTGATTCTGGGCCTGCCTTCCACCGGCGTGCACTCCAACGGTTACTCGCTCGTGCGCAAGGTCATTGGCGTCGACGGCATTAAGCCGGGCACGCCCGAGGCCGCCGCTAAGGCCGAGGAGCTGAGCCGTCCGCTCGAGGAGCTCGGCGGCGCATCGCTGGCAGACGCCCTGTTGGCCCCCACGCGCATCTATGTCAAGCCGATTCTTGAGTTGCTCCGCGGCGGCGCCAACGTGCACGCTATCGCCCACATTACTGGCGGCGGTATTACCGAGAACCTCAACCGCGCGCTTGCCGACGACGTCGACGCCGTGGTCACCCGCAACGGCGCCGAGATGGGTTGGGACGTTCCGCCCGTCATCACCTACGTGTCGCGCCAGGCCGAGCTCGCGCCCAACGAGGCATGCAAGACCTTCAACATGGGCGTTGGCCTGTGCCTGATCGTCGCCCCCGAGGACGAGGCCGCGGTTACCGAGGCCCTGGTCGCGCTGGGCGAGAAGCCGTTCCGCGTGGGCGAGTGCGTTGAGGGTTCCGGTAAGGTCGTGTACTCCGATGAGCGCTAACGAGCAGATGGCTGCTGCCGAGAGCTTGGGCTTTGTGCCCTACACCCGTCCGACCGGCACCGATACGGCTGAGCCGCTCAAGATCGGTGTGCTCATCAGCGGTTCGGGTACCAACCTGCAAGCGCTGATCGATCTGATCGCCGCCGGCAAGCTCAACGCTTCGATTGAGCTTGTGGTGTCGAGCCGTCCTTCGGCTAAGGGTTTGCAGCGCGCTGAGCGCGCGGGCATCCAGACGCTCACGCTGTCCAAGGATGTCTATGCTGACCCCATCGCCGCCGACGAGATCATCGCGCACGAGCTGCTCGAGCGCGGCTGCGAGTACGTGGTGATGGCCGGCTACATGCGTATGGTGCACACCCCGCTGCTGGCGGCGTTCCCCAACCGCGTGGTCAACTTGCACCCGGCGCTGCTGCCGAGCTTTACCGGTGCCCACGCGATCGACGATGCGTTTGCTCGCGGCGTCAAGGTGACCGGCGTGACCGTGCACTTTGCCAACGAGATCTACGACAACGGTCCCATCATTGCCCAGCGTGCGCTGACTGTTGAGGAGGGCTGGGACGTCGACACGCTCGAGGAGCACATCCACGCGATCGAGCACGTGCTGTATCCCGAGGTCGTGCAGATGCTCGCCGACGGCCGCGTTCACGTGCTGGAGAGCGGCAAGGTCGCAATTGACGCGCCTCGCGGCTAGCGGCGCACAGTACAATTTAGCCGAGTAGTCAGGGTGGTCATTGGCGCCAAGACGCGCGTGGCCACCTTTTGTTTTGGGTAGTCACCTGCGACGTTCTTTAACGACTAGTCATTCAAGAACGTCGCAGGTGGCTAGGTGAGAGAGGTGAGCGCATGGCGGATAACGAAGCGCTGTTTACGCCTGAGCTGGTGTTTTTTGATTGGGAGTGTGCGACGCCGGATGAGGTGTTCGCGCGGCTTGAGGGCGAGCTTGCACCACATGGCTACATTGCATCCGGTTGGCTCGATGCCGTCCGCACGCGCGAGGATGCCTATCCCACGGGTCTCGCTATGCCGGCGGCAAACATTGCCATTCCGCATACCGATCCGGGGTTTGTGGCCAAGCCCTATATCGCGGTGGTGAAGCCCGCCGCGCCCGTGACATTTAACGCTATGGCTGGCATGGGCGCTCCGGTGCCGGCGCAGATCGTCATCAATCTGGGCATCGCCGAGCCGGGCGGCCAGGTCGAGGCCCTGCAGGCTCTCATGAACATCTTTATGGGCGCCGATGCCGCAGCCGACGTGCTCGGCCAGACCACGCCCCAGGGCATGGTCGACGCCATCCGCCGCCACTTCTAAGGTGGGGCTGAGTCGGCACTTGGGGACTGTCCCTAACTGCCGGCTGCCAGAGCTGTCCCCTTTGCACCAAAATGGTGCAGATTAATCTGTCCCCAATGCACCAAGCGTGCCGCGGGGGCTGCGTTGTGACACAATGGCGTTTGTTCGATTCGTTATGCGAAAGGCCAACTATGGCAAATAAGAAAAAGAACTCCGAGGCCGCGCCGACGCCCGAGCAGCAGGCCCGCGCTGCCTCCAGCTCTCGCAAGAAGCAGCGCAAGACGTACGTGTCTAAGACCGTCAAGATCGTTCTGGTGGTCATCGGCGTGCTGGCGATGCTGCTTTCCGTCTCGGCGATGGCGTGCTCCGGCCTTATGTCGCAGGCTGAGGACACCTCGAGCTACAAGCTGACCGGCGGTGTTGCTGCCACTATCAACGGCACCAACCTTACCGAGGACACCGTGACCAAGCAGATCATGAGCATGCGCACGTCCTACGGCTGCACCAAGGATGAGGATTGGGCGCAGTATCTGGTTGACAACGACCTCACGCCCAAGAAGTACCGCAAGCAACTCATCGACTCCTACACGCAGCAGATTCTGCTTCAACAGGCACAGAAGGAGAACGGCGTGACGGTGTCGGACGAGGAGGTCGAGAAGGCTTGGAAGGACGCGTGCAAGAGCGCGGGCGGAGCCAAGGCCTTTAAGAAGACCCTCAAGACCTACGGCTATACCGAGGACACCTACAAGGACTCGCTCAAGGAGAGTCTGGCGCAACAGAAACTCAAGGATGCCGTCGCGCCCACGAGCAAGCCCAAGGACAGCGAGATTGTCGATTACATCAACGAAAATCTGTCCAGCTACAACGACGCCCGCCGCTCGTCGAACATCCTGATCAAGGTTGATTCCGACGCTTCCGACGAGGACAAGGCTGCCGCCAAGGCCAAGGCGCAGGAGTGCCTGGACAAGATCAACTCCGGTGAGCTGAGCTTTGAGGACGCCGTTGAGCAGTACTCCGAGGACACCGGTTCCAAGGAGAAGAAGGGCGATGTGGGCTGGGATAAGCTCACCACCTTTGTCGACAGCTACCAGACGGCGCTCGAGGGACTCAACAAGGGCGACGTGAGCGAAGTCGTCGAGTCGACCTATGGCTACCACATCATCAAGTGCACCGACTACTTCCATGTCGATAATCAGGTTGATGACATCAACCAGGTGCCCAAGGACATCAAAAAGTACGTCTCCAACGTGGTGAAGACGCAAGCGGCCAGCACCGCGTACAGCGAGTGGCTGGAGCAGTACAAGAAGGATGCCGACATCACCGTCAACCCCATGCCCAAAGACGTACCCTATAACGTGAGTCTGAAGGGTGTCACCAAGAGTTCGACCGACGATTCGTCGACGACTGAGTAATCATGGGGCGGTGCTCGCGCGAGTGCCGCCCACACTATTGAGGAGGATTTGCAGATGACCAACGAAGAGCTGCAGAAGGAAATGATTGCGGCCATGAAGGCCAAGGACAAGGTTCGCCTGTCCATCATTCGCCAGGTTAAGGCCGAGGTGAAGAATATCGAGGTCAATGAGCGCCGCGATGTGACCGAGGAAGACGTCAACAGCATGATCAAGCGTCTGATCAAGCAGACGAGCGAGACGCTGGAGATGTCCATCAAGGCCGGCACCGACCAGGAGCGTACCGACAACCTGACCGAGCAGGTCAAGATTCTGGAGAGCCTGCTGCCCGCGCAGGTTTCGGGCGAGGAGCTCGAGGCCCTGATCGAGCAGGTTATCGCCGAGCTGGGCGCCACGTCCAAGAAGCAGATGGGCCAGGTTATGGGCGCACTCGGCAAGGCCACCGGTGGCAACTTCGATAAGCCGGCCGCGGCAAAGATCGTCGGAGCCAAACTCGCGTAATTTGTTACGCGGTTTTACCAAACCGCGTAACGGCTCGACGCTGCAAACCCGTACACGCGGCAATCTGACGTTCAATTTCAAGGGCGCGACCATAAGGTCTGCGCCCTTTCATTAGAGGCTTTAGCCTGTGCGGGGCGCGCAGCGCGCCGCATCAGAAACCA
>JAUUSS010000025.1 GCA_030841765.1 Collinsella aerofaciens
CGCCGAATGCTCGCCATCGAAATTTATCGATGGCCTATTTCAGACTGTAATGGGCTGGCGGGCTACAGGGTTCGTCCGAGCCTGAGATCGAGCTCGGTTGTGGGGCAGGCTGCCTGTTCGTGCGGCTCGCAAGCGCCAAGGGCTCCAAAGCGATGGAGCGTTGCGGCGGGCGTGGTGTAGGCGAGCCGCAGCTGATGCTCGACAGGGGCACATCCGTCATTTTTGTAATGAGCCGCGTAGTACTGCGCGATGCTGGCGTTCATCTCGCTGCCATTGCGATGGCGCTCAAACTGGCTTCTGCAGGTCTCGATGATCTTTGCTACCGACTTGGGTGCCGTCGCGGGAACAAGGGCGAGATAGCCCTCAAATAGCTCGTTGATGCTCAGGAGGCACAGCAGATCGATCAGCGTCCTTATGGCTGCTCCCTCGGCAGAAAAGTGCGCGGTCATGCGGTTATATCGGTTGCGGTCGACGATGGCCGCATGGGGTCTTGGAGTTTTCTGCCCCGTGGTCCCGGGCTTTTGCCGCGCCTGTGTATTGAGCTCGACGTTGCAGCGCTTGAGGCCATCCAACGGAAGGAACAGTGCGGTGCGCAGGGTGTTCCGCTTGCTTTCGAGTTCATGACGCTCGTCGGGTTCCCATTCGAGCTTGAGTTTCGTGTCGAGCGCCGTAAGCATATGGGCTAGGCAGCCTACGGTAAGAACGTACGAATCGTTGTCGCGTTTTGGGGCATAGGGGTCTGTCAGCTTGCGAATGTCGGGGTCGCCCATGATCTTTGTGCAGCGCTTTAGCAGTTGAGGGTGGTCGGCCAAGATCGTCGCGAGTGGTAGCGACGCGTAGTTCTTGATGGTCGCGGCGGCAAAGGCGGCGTCATATTCGTTTGCATATGCTCGCTCAATGCGGGCATCCAGATTGCTTTTCTTATCGCCGTCTTCAGCGTGGTGGTTTGTCATAGCTTCTCCAATCGGTTGATGTTCGTGCTGTTTGTTGATGTGTTGGTTGTCGTGAGTGATGTGCTTGCCGTGGGTGATGTGCTGACGTTGGGGTGCTATGCGGTTTTCAATGAGCCCGTGAGGCAGTTGCTGCAGGGGCTGGATGGAACGGCCCATGCAAGGCGGAAGGCATCGTGCTCAAAATCGAGACAGCAATGCCCTGGGTGCCTCACATGTGGCAGTTACCTCATTAAGTTGTCATTGCGTTTGGGGCTGTACTTTGCCGATCTTCCTTCTCTTACACGCTAAAATTCAAACTTCATATGCTCGATCTACTTAAAACCGCAACGGCGGTCTTTTATCAACTTATATGTCGGAACGCGTCTTTGCAAGTACTTTTTTGCCTTTGTTTCAAATGGCCTTGTTTTCAAATGGGGTGGTTTTGCAACCGTCATACGCGCGCTGTGCGAACGTGCCCCGGCTCGGATAAGATAGTGCGATCGAGTTCTACCGCGCTCACCGCAAGTAGTTTTTACGGCTGAGTTGGCTTATGCCGAAAGGGGCTCGTATCCGTTGGGATGCGGGCCCCTTTCGGCATCCGCGTGCGGTGCCATTCGCTGTCAGTAAATATACGTTTACAGCTAATTTCATACCACTTGTCGGAATGCGGACGCTGTCCTTGCATGTCGGGCGTACATTGAACGTGGTTTTTCGCGTGAAACCACGAATCGGTTGTCAGTCCTGAACAAGGAGGCCCAGCATGACGCTTGCCAAACCCATCAATAAATACATCGACTATATCGATGCCCCCGAGGACACGTTTGAGCAGTATGTCGAGAAGGCGTTAAAGTACAACTTTCGCTGCGTATTTGCGAACCTTCAGGAGTACGAGACGGGCCGCGCCATGCTCGAGGGCTCTGACATCATCCTTGCCGGCGCCATCGACTTTCCCCAGGGCACTATGACGCTTGAGGAGAAGCTTGCGAGGTTTGAGGAATACGCTGCGTGTGGCTTTACCGAGATTGACTACGTTTTGAATCAGGGGTCGATCGAGAACCGCGATTTTGATGCCATCGAGCGCGAGATGACTACCATTGCTGATTTTTGTCGCGCGCATGGCATCACTGACAAGGTAATCGTCGAGATGTGCAAGCTGGACGGCGACGACGCCGCCAAGCGCCGTGTATGCGAGATCGCGCTGGAGGCTAAGCCGGGATTCCTTAAGACATCGACTGGCAGAAGCTTTGGCGGTGCTAAGCTCGAGGACGTGCGGCTGATGCACGAGGTGCTCGGCGATGCCGTGGCAATCAAGGCGGCGGGCGGTATCCATAATTACGAAGAGGCTTGCGCGTTCATCGAGGCCGGCGCCAGCGCGTTGGGTGCCTCGGCGGGCATCGCGATCGTCGACGGCGCACCGACGGATGAGCGTCGCTAGCAGACGTATTTGACCTGAGCGATAAAGCTTCATGACTACGCACCGTTCATGTTCGAGACAATATGACTTTTTGCCCGTTGTAAACGGAGTCGCGATGGGTGTTCTGTATGATGGCTCAGACAAGGTTGTTCAATGACAGGGAGGCATATATGGCAATCAAAGCCATCGCGATGGATATCGACGGTACGCTCACCAACGACCAAAAGGTCATCAGCCCGCGCACGCGCGAAAAGCTGCTCGCGGCACAGGAGTCGGGCATTAAGCTCATTTTGGCTTCGGGCCGTCCCGCATGGGGACTACATGCTCTGGCGCAGGAGCTCGACCTTCAAAACCATGACGGTCTGCTAGTCGCTTTCAATGGCGCGCATGTGGTCGACGCTCAGACCGATGAGGTTCTTTTTGACCAGGCCATGCCGGCTGACGAGCTGCACCGTCTGATTGATCATCTGCAAAACTATGATGTGATCCCCATGATCTCGCTCGGTCGCGACTTGCATGTCGAGGACTCGTACCACTGCATGATTACGCTGCCGGATGGCTCGCAGAAAAACATCGTCAAATACGAGCGCGATGCCTGCGACCTTAAGATCCGCGAGGTCGAGAGCTTGCATGAGGTCGTGGACACTTATCCCGTAGACAAGCTGCTGACGGCAGGCGACCCGGCCTACCTGCAGGCGCATTACGAGGAGATGTATGCGCCCTTTAAGCAGACGCTTTCGGGCATGTTTACGGCTGACTGGTACTTTGAGTACACGGCGCCCGGTATCGACAAGGCTCGTGCGCTCGAGGGAGCCCTGCCCAAGCTCGGCATCGATGCCAGTGAGGTTGTATCGTTTGGCGACGGCCAGAACGACAAGTCCATGATTGAGTGGGGCGGCACCGGTGTTGCCATGGGTAACGCCGTCGATGAGGTTAAGGCTGTGGCTCAGATGGTGACCGCCAATAACAACGAAGATGGTATTGCGGTGGCGCTGGATAAGCTGCTGGGTTAGAATCGCCGATTAATGCATGGTTTGGGCGCCTGCTCGCGGGCGTCCTTTTGTTAGGGAGGGTGCCGTGTCCGCATTTCCGTTCGACGCCGTTATCTTTGACATGGATGGCGTCATCGTCGATACCGAGTATTACTACCTGGGCGAGACTGCCGCGTTTGCCAAGGAGCTTGGGCTTAATCTGACTCAAGAGGAGTTGAATGGGCAGGTCGGTACCTCGCATCAGTTCTTCCTGCATATGCTGGTCGATTGGTTTGAGCGCGCCGGTAAGGGGCATTTCACTGGCGATGAAGCGTTGGCCCGTTGGGACGAATGGGCTCATAAGCGTCCGCGCGACTATCAGGCTTTGATTAACCCAGGCGCCGTGGATACGATTCGAGAGCTGCCGCGCCGTGGCGTTCGCGTGGCGCTTGCCAGCTCGTCTCCCATGGTTAGCATCGAGGAAGTGCTCAACGCATGCGGGCTGTCGGATGCCTTTGAGTATGTGGTGAGCGGCGAGCAGTTTAAGGAGAGCAAGCCCGAGCCCGACATCTACCTGCATGCGCTGGACCTGCTGGGGCTGCCCGCGAATCGCTGCTGCTGCGTCGAGGATTCGGTGCCTGGCATCACTGCCGGCAAGCGAGCCGGCCTGACAGTCATTGCCAAGCGCGAGGAGCGCTTTGGCTTTAGCCAGGATGCCGCGGACAAGATTATCGACCAGCTGCCGGAGCTGCTCACGCTTTCTTAGGAGCGCGGTAGTTGCGCGTTTTTCGGGTCTGATGAGTAAATAGCCAACATTTTGGTGCGACACCTAGCATACTTTAAGCTAATGCGGGCTTAAGGGCTTGTTGAATGCCCTTAAGCCCGTTTTAGAATTAATTGTGCTGGGAGAGGGTATATGCCACCGACTGAAGGGCCAACTGACGGTAAAGCAGCGATACCGCTGTACCAACAGGTTATTGATATCATCAAAAACGAAATCAACTCCGGCGCCTACAAGGCGGGCGCGCGGATACCCAACGAATTCGAATTGGCTGAGAGCTATAAAGTTGGCCGCGTTACCGTGCGACGCGCTATTGAGGAGCTCGTCCAGCAGGGCTATCTAACGAAGCGGCAGGGGAAAGGCACGTTTGTCAATGCCCCCAAGCTTAAGCGCAAGATTCGCCAGAAGGATGACGTCCAGAGTTTTTCGGACGCATGTCGCGTTAACGGAATGGAACCGGGGGCGTGTGTCATTTCGAGAAAGATACTGCCGGCGGATTCCACCGAAGCACAGTTCTTTGGTGTTCCCGTTGGAACTGACTTGATTTGCGTTGAGCGCGTGCGCACTGCCGATGGCGCCCCTGTCATGCTCGAGAACAACATATATGTTTACGAGGACAACGCCTATCTATCAACGGCACCTCTATCTAACCAATCCATTTTTGAGTTCGTGCGCAACCGGACGGGCCGCACGCCCGCGTTTACCGACCCGTGCACGCTCGAGATCGCGTGCGCGTCGCCCGAGGTCGCTCGACTGTTGGCAGTTCCCGTTGGCGAGCCCTTGTTTTATATGGAAGCCTTCTTTTTCGATGAGCAGCGGCGGCCGTTTATCATCGGTCGTCAGCGGATCGTTGGGTCTCGCTACGTTTTTGACATCTAGGACATTGCGAATGGAAACGCCCGGTGGATCATCTCACCGGGCGTTTCCATACCGTTCACGGCGCAAACGCAACCGTTCAACCGCGTTGCGGCAATCAGTTTGAAATTATCTTGATGAAGGAAAAAGCTGCTGGTAATCTATGGAACGTCATAGAACGTTTGCATTGTGCAAACGTTGAAGCGAGATGCGATGCAGTCTCGAGTTCTTTGGAGGTATCTATGTCAGATACGAAGGCGAAGAAGACAAACAGACGTTTTAAGTTCAAATTACCGCATGTCTATACGATCATGTTCTTGCTGATCGTTGTCTTTGCGGTCCTGACTTGGATCGTTCCCTCTGGTCAGTATCAGCGCAAGACGATTTCGACAGCGGCGGGCGAGCGTGAAGTCGCCGTTGCTGGAACCTATGAACAGGTCGATAAGAACTACACCGATTCCGAGACCGGCGAGACCATCAATCTGGGCCAGGATATCTTCGCGGTTCTGCAAGCGCCCACCAAGGGCATCCAGGAGGCTGCCGACGTCGTTGCGTTCGTCTTATTGATTGGCGGATCGTTCGCGATCATCACCAAGACCAACGCTTTGAATGCCGGCATGAGCCGTGTGATTAAAAAGCTCAAGAACAAGGACATCCTCATCATTCCCATCACGATGACATTGCTGTCCATTTGCGGCACTACGTTTGGCATGTCTGAGGAAGCCCTGCCGTTCTATGCCATCTTCATTCCCATCATGATGGGTATCGGTTATGACTCGATGACGGCATTCATCATCTGCTTCCTTGGTCCTAACCTGGGATATTGTGCTTCGACCATCGACCCGTTTAATGTTTTGATCGCCCAAGGCATCATTGGCATCGAGGGTAATCCGCAACTGTGGCTGCGCGCCGTTTCTTGGGTTATCTTCACTGCCGTCGGTATCGCATGGGCCATGCGCTACGCCATGCGCGTCAAGAAAAACCCCGAGTCGTCCATTGTGTACGAGGACGATAAGCTCAAGCGTATTGAGTTTTCCGTGACCGATGCCTCCATCGAGGAAGAGTTCACTATCCGTCAGAAGCTCGTGCTTATCGATTTTGCTTGCGGTATGGGCATTATCGTCTGGGGTCTTGTTACCCAGGGCTGGTACATGAATGAGATTTCCGCCGTGTTCCTTGGCATGGGCTTGCTTGCCGGTATCCTGGGCGGTCTTGACCAGCAGACAATCGCAGAGGAGTTCGTTAAGGGTCTCGCCGACTTTGCGTACGCTGCCATCGTTATCGGTATCGCTCGCGGTATTCTGGTCATCGCCGAGGGCGGCATGATCATCGACACCATCCTCCAGGCGCTCGCTACCGCGCTCGCCGGTGCACCCGCCGCCGTCTACACCACGTTTATGTATATCGTCCTTGGCCTGCTCTCTTTGCTGGTTCCCTCGAGTTCTGGCCTGGCGGCGCTCACCATGCCCGTTATGGGCCCCCTGACCGAGCTCATGGGCCTCAATCCCGAGGCAGCCGTCACCGCGCTCCAGTTTGCCAACCAGACCATCAACACCATCAGCCCCGTGGCGGGCATGACGGTCGCTGGCCTTGCCGTGGCTAGGATTTCGTTTGGCCAATGGTGGAAGACCATTTGGAAGTTCTTCATTTTCATGGTCGTCTTTGGCCTGATCGTAACGGCAATCTCTGGCATGCTTCCGGTGTAGGTGGTTGTGATGTCTGATCGTTTGACGGTACTGACGTCTAAGAGCGTCTTTACCGGTACGGGGGACCTGCCGTTTGAAGGTTTCGTAGCGGTCCGTGGCAATCGAATTGAGGCGGTTGGCGCCAAGTGCGAGGCGGCTTCGTATTTGACCCAGGCGGACGAGGTAGTTGACCTGGGCGACCGCACCATCATGCCTGGCCTGATCGATGTGCATACCTTCTATACAGGTTGGGCGCTGCGGACGTTGGGGTCTGATCTGTCCGGCATCGCCGATGCCAAAGAGGCCGTGTCGCTCTTGCGTGCATGGAAAGAAGATCATTCGGATTGCGCGGCGGCTTTTGGCCACAACCTGCCCGAAACGTTGGCATCGGATGCCGAGAACGCAAATACGGCAGCTGTGCTTGACGATTGTTTTGGCGACATCCCCGTCGTCTGCTTTACACCGGGAGCGGAGACCTGCGTTCTCAACGCTGCCGCCAGTGCGCGATACGGTTTTACGCCCCAGGCGTGCTATTCCGAGAAGATCTGGCGCATGATGAGCGATTTCCTCGCGCTGCCCGAGGTGCGTGCCGGGTATTCGGACTACATGAGCATGCTTAACGAGCGCGGCGTTACCGCCATCAAGGAGATGGCGTTTGATGACTACTACGGCTTTGCCGACGAAATGGCTCGCCGTGAGGAATCTGGTGAGCTGACGGTTCGCGTCTCTATGATGTCGCAGCCGGTGGGCGCCGGTGCAAATCTGGCTTATGCCCGCGAGGCACGAGAGCGCTTCCGGGGATCGTTCGTTCGTTTTTCTGGCTTCAACCGTATGACCGATCGCGGCGTATGGGCGGGGCTTGCCGAGATGATTGACCCCTATGAGGACTCGGCCGATGCGGGCGCTGCCGGCAAGACGGTCGTCGAGGAGCCAGAGTGGGATCTGATTGAGAACGAGCTGCGTGCAATTGATGCTGACGGCTTCCGATATTCCTTGCATTGCCAGGGCGATGGCGCCGTTCGTCGCACCGTGGCGCTCTATGCCTCGCTGCCTCGAGACGAGCATGGACGGATGCTTCGTCGCCATGCGATTACCGATCTCGAGAACTCTGACCCGACCGATCTTGTCGAGTTTGGCAAGTTGGGTGGAATTTGCGAGGTCTATCCGCAGATTCTGACGCTGGACCGGCGCGAGGATTGCCTGTCGATGATGCGTCGACAAATTGGCGAGACGCGACTTTTGCACAGCTGGAATCGCCGCGGCATGGTAGATTCCGGATGCACAGTGTGCTGTGGCACGGATTTGCCGCTGCTGATTCCGAGCTTGGGCGAGTCAATCTACAGTGCGTGCGGCGGATACTTCGACGACGGACTGCCCGTGAATGAGGTCAACACGCTGACGCTTGTCGAGCTCTTGTGCGCTTGGACTGCCGGGGGCGCGTACGACCTGATGCGCGAAGACGAGCTGGGTACGCTTGAGGTTGGCAAGCTTGCCGATATCTGCGTGCTCGATCGGGATGTGTTCGACCTCGATTATCGCGACGCACGTGATCTTGCGGTTGACATGACGATGTCGGACGGACAAATCGTGTTCGATCGAAATAAGGAGGCGTAAGATGCCTGAATCCAAACCGACGCTGCGCCGCGAGCAGATTGCGGGCATGAATATTCACTACATCATGTGGTCGCTCGATTACTTCCTTGATGTGCAGCAGCGTTTGGGCTTTGAGTCCATTGAGCTGTGGTGTGCGGAGCCGCATGTGACACTCGACCACACGGGCTACTTTGAGGCTGAGGTCCTGGCGAAAAAGGCTGCAGACCGTGGGCTTAGGTATCGTACTCTGTGCCCCGAGAATGTTGTCTATCCTTGGCAGTACTGCGCACGCAAACCGCTGCATGAACAGCGCAGCCTGGCGTACTTTAAGCACGGCATTGAGCTTGCCGAGGTACTTGGGTGCGACCGTATGTCCATCAACTCGGGCTGGGGCGACTGGGACGAGGACCGCGAGGAAGCCTGGAAGCGCAGCCGCGAGCACTTGTCCATTCTGGCGGAGTATGCCGGCGAGCACGGTCTGGTGCTTACGATGGAAAGCCTGCGTCCCGAGGAGAGCAACCTTGTGACGACGGTTTCCGATGCGAAGCGCATGATTGACGAGGTCGCGAGCCCGTACTTACAGCCCATGGTTGATACAACCGCGATGGGCGTTGCAGGCGAGACGCTCGAGGACTGGTTTGCCGCCTTTGGTGATGGGGCAATTCACGAGATGCACTTTATCGACGGTGACCCGTATGGCCATCTGGTGTGGGGTGATGGCAAGCACGATATGGACGCCTTCGTCGCCACGCTCAACGCCCATGGTTTCGACGGCATGCTGGGCCAGGAAATCACGGACGGTCGTTACTACGATGACCCGGCGGCGGCAGATGCCAAGAACATGGCCGCATTCGAGAAATATCTGATTGACTAAAACAACCATCGGCCACACAACCAACGTCATTGATTGCGGGCCAAACAAGAAAGGAACTGGATATGAACGCACACGATCTGATCAAAGAGGCAATTGCCGAGAAGGGCAAGTTCGACAGCGTCTACTGGATTGCTTGCGGTGGCTCCATGATCGATTTGATCCCGGCTCATGAGCTTCTGCAGCGCGAGGCAACCACCTTCACTTCGTATATCTATACGGCTCGCGAGTTTGATATCATGCGCCCGCGCCGCTTGGGTGAGAAATCCCTGGTCATTGCCTGCAGCCACAGTGGCAACACCCCCGAGGTCGTCGAGGGCTGTGAGATTGCCCTTGCTGCCGGCGCTACGGTGATCGCCCAGACCGACAACGCTGGATCCAAGATTGACTCCGGCAAGTGGACCACGTGGGTCTACCCGTGGGGCGAGGGCGTGCCGCAGGCCGAGGTCCCCGCTGGCATTTCGCTGTCGCTTGCGGCCGAGCTGCTCGATCAGCAGGAGGGCTACGCCGATCTTGCCGATATGTATGCCGGTATTGCCGAGATGGATAAGATTCTTCCCCCGGCACGCGAGAAGGTAAATGCCGAGCTGGGTGATCGCTTTGCCAAGCTTTGCCAGGAGCACGAGTTCTTCTATATTCTGGGCAGCGGTCCCAACTTTAGCCAGACCTACGGTTTCGCTATCTGCTCTCTTATGGAGATGCAGTGGCAGCACTGCAGCTACATCCACTCTGCCGAGTACTTCCATGGCCCCTTCGAGGCTACTCAGGATGGCGTTTTTTACTTCCTGCAGATGGGCTCCAGCGAGTGCCGTGCTATGGACGAGCGCGCCCTGGCGTTCCTTAAGACGCATACCGATACGCTGATGGTGCTCGATGCCAAGGAGTACGGTATGGAAGCCGTGCCGGCGAGCGTCCGTGCCTATCTGGACCCGGTGCTGTTCTACGCCATGAACTGCGAGCTGCGTGCCGCACGCGGCAAGGTGTTTGACCATGATCCCGATTTCCGTCGCTACATGGGCGTCGTCGAGTACTAGAAGGGGCAAAGGCCATGGCATTTAACGTTAACGCGCTCGGATTTGGCGACAACGTCGTCGATCGCTACGAGCATATCCACACCATGTATCCCGGCGGCAATGCGGTGAACTTCGCCGTTTATGCCAAGAAATGCGGTGCCGCACGCTCTGCATACATGGGCATTTTTGGCAATGACGCCGCTGCCGAGCATGTCATTGCAAGCCTCGAGGATGAGGGTATCGAGCTTGACAAGTGCGAGCAGATGATTGGCGAGAACGGAGCGGCTCGCGTGACCGTCGTTGACGGTGACCGTGTCTTCCTTGGCTCCAACGAGGGCGGTATCCGTGGCGATGCGCGCTATGTCCTCGATCGCTTTGACCTTGCGTACATGAAGCAGTTCGATGTGGTTCATTCGGGCAACTATTGCTTTACCGAGCGCGAGCTGCCCAAGCTGAAGGCTGCGGGCGTCACGGTCTCTTTTGACTTTTCGGACGACTCCACCGACGAGTACTACGAGCAGATTGCGCCCTACGTCGATTTTGCTTTCTTTAGTGCGGCGGATGCCGCGAGTGAGGACGAGATTCGCGAGCGTCTGGCATGGGTGAAGGGCCTGGGTCCGCGTTTTGTGTCGGCTACGGCGGGCGCCGAGGGCTGCATTGCTTACGACGGCGAGCGTTATTACCGCCAGCTGGCTAAACCGGTAACGGACATGAAGGACACCATGGGGGCGGGCGACTCGTTCCTCACCTCGTTTTTGATGTGCTATCTCGATTCCGCCAAGCGTGGTGAGGATGGCGCCGAGGCCATCGAGCGCGCGCTCGACTTTGCTGCCGGGTTTGTCTCGACCGTGTGCGGTATGGAAGGTTCTTGGGGCCACGGGGCGCCAATCGTCGAATAGCTTAAGAAAGCGTACGGCGGTCTGGCTATGAGGCCTTGGACAGCCGATGCAAAACAATAAGCGAAACGCGAAAAGGGGGCTCGCCATGTGGTGGGTCCCCTTTTGAGCATTGGAGAAGACCATGGGTATTAAAGCGTGTGCGGCTGGTTTTTGCTGCGCGGACGTCTATCAAAACATCGGCGTGTTCTATCCGACTGGTAACGGCATTGACTGGGGTATCCATCTTGCACGAATGGGCGTTTCGGTATCCGCCGTGTCGGTTGTCGGCAAGGACGAGTACGGAGACAAGATGAGAGAGGCGCTGGCCGCTGAGGGGTTTGATATCTCTCATCTGCGGGTGGAGGATGGCGACACCTCGGTGATGCTCATGGCATTGAAAGACGGCGTCGATCGCGTGCATCTCGAGGCAATCGATGGCGTAATGGAGACATATCGTCCGAATGAAGACGACCGGGCGTTTATCCTAGAGCACGACATCATTCACACCGACCTGTTTGGCAATTGTTTGGACCTCCTGCCCGAATGGCATGATGCGGGCAAGACGGTGGTTATGGACTTCTCGGTGTTCAGCCAGGATCCCGAATATGCATGCGAGGCTCATTTTCCTTACGTAGACTATGCGTTCATGTCGTTTGAAGAGGACACTCCGGAGCTGCGAGACTGGGTACGCCACGTGCAGGAATTGGGACCGCGCGTTGCGGTTGCCACGCTTGGCGAGAAGGGAAGCATTGCCTATGACGGTGAGCGCTTCTATGAGTGCGGGATCGTACCGGCGGAGAAGGTCGTTAATACCGTGGGTGCCGGCGACTCGTATATTGCCGGGTTTACCAAGGGCGTGATCGATGGCCTTGATATTCCGGCGTGTATGAAGGCGGGCGCTGAGCTGTCGTCCCGAGTGATTGGTTCGTTTGAGCCGTACTAGGGTTAAATGCCTGGAAAGGAGTACGAAATGGTTATCGACATGTTGGTCCATCCTATGCTCTACGGCGAGATCTGTACGCCGGGTGATGAGCCTGATGGATTCGGTTTTTGGTCACGAGAATATGGTATGGGGCATATGGGCCCCATGGATTGGGATGAGCTTCAAGTCGAGATGGACGTCTGCGACGTGCAGAAGAGTGTGCTCATGCCGCTCGATGTAACCACGGCATGCGGAGGGCATTTTGGCACCAATGACCAGATTGCCATGCTGGTTGCCGCGCACCCCGATCGTCTGGGGGGATTTGCGAGCGTAGATCCGCAGGTGAGCGGTGCCGCAGACGAATTGGAGCGCGCCTTTACCGAGTTGGGGGCAAAGGGGCTTTGTCTGCATCCGGCAAAGCAGGGTTTTGCCCCCGATGATGCTGTGGCCGAGCCGCTTTACGAGCTGTGCGAGCGCTATAACAAGCCGGTGGTTTTCCATGCCGGTATGTCTTGGGAGCCTGGCGCAGAGCTCTCGCGCAGTAACCCGCTTGCATTTGAGCACACAATCGCAACGCATCCAAATGTGCGCTTTAGTTTGACCCACTTTGGCTGGCCCTGGGTGCGCGAGACCGTGGCGATGCTGCTCAAGTATCCCAACTGCTACACGGACACCTCTATCACTTACATCGATTCGCCCGAGGAGATGATGCAGCGTCTTTTCACGGTCGATATGGGGCCGCTGTGGTATGAGCGCGCGCTATCGCATCAAGTGATGTTCGCCAGCAATACGCCGCGCTTCCGTGCATTCAAACTCAAGCGGGCGCTCGATACCGTGCCCATGCGCGACGATGCGCGAGAAAGGCTCTACTGGGGTAATGCCCTGCGTTTTCTTGAAGGGGATGAGTAAACATGGTGACGCTCGAGACATTGAGCTATCTATCGACTGCTCCGGACCAGTTCATCGATATTACCGAAGACGTGCACGCTGCCATCGAACGCAGCTCGGTGACCAATGGCTTGGCAGCGATTATTTTGTCGCATACGACCTGTGGAATCGTGGTAAACGAGGGGCTGCCCTGCGTGGAGACGGATCTTATGGAGACGCTTGATCGCATCGCCCCACTCGACGCCCCCTATGCGCATGCACACTTCCTGCCGAGCTATGGAGCCACCGGCAACAACTCCTGTGGGCATATCAAGAGCATGATTTGTGGAAACAGTTGCTTCTTTCCCGTCCAAGATGGCCACATCGTGTGTGGAGGTGCCCAGAACATCTATCTTGCGGAGTTTGACGGTCCGCAGAAGCGAAAAGTGTACGTCGAAGTGCTGGGGGAGTAACGTCCCCGCGATAACCCTATGAAGGAGCACGTTATGTCGTTTCTAACCTCGATGTTCAAGACCGAAAAGCCGGTCATCGGAATGCTGCACTTGCGTCCTCTGCCGGGCGATCCACTGTATTACCCGGGCGGAAGCGTGTCGCAGGTCGTGGAAGCCGCCAAGCGCGATCTCGAGGCGTTGCAGCAGGGCGGTGTCGATGGCATTTTGATTACCAATGAGCTCTCGATGCCCTACGAGCAGCACGTTTCTCCCTCAACCCTTGCATCGATGGGCTATGTAATCGGGACTCTATCCCATGATCTGTCGACTCCTTGGGGAGCTGAGGCTATTTACGATGGTGATGCCACAATCGAGCTGTGCGCTGCCGTCGACGCGCAGTTCACGCGCTGCAATTTTTGCGGTGCCTGGGCCGGTGATCTTGGGCTGATTAACCGAGATTTCGCTCACACCATGCGTCGCAAGGCGGCGCTGCGCCTGGACGACCTCAAGCTTTTTCACTTCATCACGAGCGAGGGGGAGGTTTATCTCAACGACCGCACGACTGCGGACATTGCCGATTCACTTCTCTTTAATTGCCTACCGGATGCGATGGTCATCGGCGGTTCGGCTGCCGGTCGTGGCGCTTCGGGCGAGCTTGCCGATGAAGTCCGCGAGCGTGTTGGCGAAGTACCCGTGGTATGTGGCACCGGTTGTCGCGAAAATACCGTGGCTGACGTATTTGCTCACTACGATGGCGCGTTTGTCGGCACCTGCTTAAAGCGCGACGGAAAGCTGGATGCCCCGGTTGATGTTGAGCGGGTAGCTCGTTTTATGGCTGCCGCTCGTACGGCGCGAGGGGAGTAGGCACCTATGGCGCTCTATCTGGGTATTGATATTGGGACAAGCGCCTCTAAAGGCGTTTTAATCGATGATCGATGCAACATCGTTTGCCAAGCCTCTTGTGGACATGAGACGGACAACCCGTGTGATGGATGGTACCAGCATGATGCGGAGGCAGTTTGGTGGGGCGATTTTTGCCGCTTGTCGCGCGAGCTGGTGGCGCGATCGGGGGTTAACGCGGCACAGATCGGATGCGTGGGCCTTTCCGCATTGGGTTGCGACTGTGTGCCGGTCGATACCGAGTGCAACGCGCTGGCGCCCGCGTTTTTGTATGGAGTCGATGCACGTTCGAAGCCGCAGATTGACGAGCTTCTTTCCGAATATGGGTCAGATCGCGCACGCGAGCTTTTCGGGCACGATCTCTGTTCGTCAGATATTGCTCCCAAGATCTTGTGGTTTAAGGAGAATATGCCCGAGGTGCACGAACGTGCCGCGAAGTTCCTGACGGCGTCATCGTTTCTATGCGCAAAGTTGACGGGGCGTTTTACGGTGGACCGTTATTTGGCGGAGGATTTTCTTCCCCTATACGACCGCTACACCTGGAAGGTTGATGCTCGGGAATGTGCTCGTTTCTGCCGGCCTGACCAGATGGCGGAGGTAATGTCGGCTACCGATATTGCCGGGGTGATTACGCGGCGTGCGGCTGAGGCGACGGGGCTCGCGGCAGGGACACCTGTCTTAGTGGGAACGGGCGATTCTGGTGCCGAGGCCATTTCGACGGGTGTATTCCGTCCCGGCGATATGATGGTTCAGTTGGGGAGTACGGCGTATTTCATCTACCTAGCTGATCATATGATCGATGATGCCCGCCTGTGGCCGGGGACGTTTATCATTCCCGGAACTTACGGGATCTGCGCGGGGACCAATACGGCGGGCGCACTCACATCGTGGCTGCGCCAAGAGCTGTATCGCGACGCCGTAGAGGCCGAGGGCCACGGTGGTCCCGATGCCTATTCGGTTATGGCGCATGATGCCGCCGATGTGGCGCCGGGTGCCGATGGGCTCCTGTGTCTGCCGTACTTTGCGGGGGAGCGTACTCCGCTCAACGATCCCGAGGCGCGTGGCGTCTTCTTTGGCCTGACCGGAAGGCATACGCGAGCCCATATGGTTCGCGCCGCCTTGGAAGGCGTCGCGTATACCGTTGCATCCCATGTCGACATTATCGAGCGAGAGCATGGACTGCCAATTGGGCGCATTATGCTTGTCGGAGGTGGAACCAAGAATCCAGTTTGGATGCAGGCTATCGCCGACGTATGCGGGCGCGAGGTCTCGGTTGCCAAGGTTACGGTGGGCGCATGCTTCGGTGATGCCATCATGGCAGCTCTCGCAGGTGGCGCCTATGCATCATGGGATGAGCTCGCCCAAGTCCTTGGCGTTGCGCAAACAATCGTGCCCGATATGGCTGCCCACGAGTTATATGCATCGCGTCGTCATATCTTTGACGAATTGTATGCACGCAACCGTGATCTCATGCACGAATTGGTGTAATGCTGCCGAATTGTACTGCCTACCAATAGGGACTGCGTTGTGCGATTCGCATGTCCCTTGGCATTTTTGCCCACAGGGGTTAGCGAAGGTCAAAAACAGAGTGCGCATTTGTTAAAACTGCCGACTCGATGCGCTTTGCGTCACAATTTTTGAGCGAGGCGATGCGTTCTGAGGTCCTTGTGAGCGATTTGATGAGCGACTGCGCGCTTGTTTCTGTGTTTGCCTCCGCTGGTGCATCGGTCTCGAGCAGTAAACGATCGAGTGGAATCTGTCGTGCGTATTCGCGTCCTCGTTTAGACGCGAGCATGCGTTCGTTGACGGAAAAATAACAGTCCGCATCACGCGCGCGGACGAGTTCGTCCGAAGTGCCGCTAAACCAGTGGAAGATGATAACGGGGGAGTCGGGGTTTGGGATGAGTAGTCCATGCGATTCGAGGACGTCCAGTACGGCTCCTGCCGAACGAACGGCGTGAATTGATATCACGCGCCCGGTAAGAGGATGCTGCACGAGTGTATCGCAGAGCCGGTCAAATGCCTGTATTTGTAGCGGCTCACTTCCGGCAAAGCGTGCGGAAAAGTCGAGTCCCACCTCGCCGATGTAGCGCTCTTGGGCAGCAACTTCGCAAAGCAGATCGACTTCGGCAGGACCGCAGCGGCCGTCGGCGAGCCACCAGGGGTGGAGCCCAACGCCAGCGATGATGCCTGGTAGGCGACGGGCGCGCCCGTTTGCGGCCGAAAAGTCGCGTGGGTCGACCCCGCAGTCAAAGAGCCCCAGACCCGACGCCGCCGACTCACTGGCTGCAGCATCGGGGCCGAGCATCAAATCAAGATGACAATGCGTGTCAAAGAATTGCGGTTCCATCGCAGGACATCCTGCTAGTCCAGGCGTTGGCCGTCGGCGCGTACGCGCTCGGTGCCGCGCCCGCTGATCCGGCGGATAACCTCGCCGGCAATCATCTGACCCATGATGGGCGGCATAAAGCTGGCGGTACCCAACTCGGTACGCTCGTGGATGTTGGACGGGTCGCGGGGTTGGGTCTTAACCGATTCCTCGCAGCTAAACAGCACGTGCAGACTCTTGATTCCGCGCTTCTTACATTCTTTGCGCATGATGCGGCTCATGGGGTCACGTACCGTATCGAAAATGTCGGCAAAGCGGAGGCACTCGGGATGGAGCTTGTTGGCCCCGCCCATGGAGCTAACCAAACGAATGTCGTGGTCCTGAGCATATTTGGCAATGGTAAGCTTGGCCGAGATGGTGTCGATGGCGTCGACGACGTAGTCGAGCTTGCCACCCGTCTGCTCCAAAACGCTCGCGAAGAACTCGTCGATGTTGTCGCTCAGCAGGTATTCGGTGCGCTTGATAACGGTGGCGGCGGGATTGATATCGCGAATCATGGCATCCATCACGTCCACTTTGCGCTTGCCGATGGTGCTGTGAAAGGCGATGGCCTGGCGATTGATATTGCTGGGCGCGATGATGTCCTTGTCCAGAATGACGAAATGTCCGATGCCGCCGCGGGCGAGTGCCTCGCAGCAGTTGGAGCCCACGCCTCCGCAGCCGAGCACCAGTACCGTAGCATCGGCGAGCTTGTCGAGTGCCTCGCGGCCCATGATGATTTCGAGCTTGGTATCGCGCGTCTCGACGAGAGCAGTAGCGTTTTCGGTCATAGACATCCTCCGATGGGGAAGCGAATCGTGTTTTAGCTATCGCCATTATAGGTAATCGCCCATAGGTTGCGATGACGCTTACTTTGATGTGGTTTGAAGCATTTCGATTAAATAGTTAGACAAACATCTAAATATCCAGTATAGTGTGCGCGTCATGAGGGGCGCTGAGAGGAGGTCTTATGCCGGGAGAGGGTTTTAAGGCGCTTGCCGATCCAACGCGACGGCGCATTTTGGAGTTGCTACGCGAGGGCAATTGCACGGCGGGGGAGCTTGCCGAGCATTTCGATATCAGTAAGCCGTCGCTAAGTCATCACTTGGCGACGCTCAAAAACGCCGGATTGGTGACCGACGAGCGCCATGGCCAAAACATCGTATACAGCTTAAACACCACCGTCATGCAGGACTTGATCGGTTGGTTTATGGGCTTTACAAACACGGAAGGTGATAAGGATGAATAACGAAAACAAGGGCATTCACGCCACGGGGGTATCGCGGCGTGTGTGGATTGCGCTGATCGCTCTGTGCGTCGCCAATGTCGTAGCGCACCTCATAGTGATGCCGAGCTTGCCTGCGCAGATTCCTACGCACTGGGGCGCGAACGGCGCCGTCGACGGTTGGGGTCCTAGCTGGATGGCCTCCGCGCTCGGCGTGCTGCCTCTGGCACTTCTTGCGATGTTCTACGTCGTGCCACGCATTGACCCCAAGGGCGAGGCGTATCGAACCTCGGGCAAGTTCTATCAGGGCTTCGTAATCGCCTTCACCTTGTTTATGTGCGCCATAAGCTGGTTGGGTGAGCTTACGATCTGGGACGTGGTGCCGGCGGTCGGTTCGGTCAACGTGCTGATTTTCGGTGCTGTCGGTCTGCTGTTCATCGGCGTAGGCAACTACTTGCCGCGTGTGAAGCGGAACTATACACTCGGTATCAAGACGCCCTGGGCGCTTGCCGATCCCGAGAACTGGCGCCGTACGCAGCGCTTTGGCGGTGCCTGCTTTATGGTGCTGGGTGTTGGCCTGATTGTGATGGGCGTGGCGGGCAGCGTGCTTTCGAGTGAAGTCGTCGCCGCAGTGATTGCGGTTCTGGCGTTTGGTTCGGTCGGAGCCGTCTACGTCTACTCGTATCTGCTGTGGCGCAAATCGCAGCGAGCCGCTCGTTAAGGTTGCGGAAAACTAGCGTACGCAGTTCATAGTATGTTCCGGGGGACTTTTCCCAGGTAGTATTAGGGGGTGTGGGCAACCATGCCCCTTTTTCGTTAAGTTTCAGAGCTGGTTTCCTCATTTCGTTTCCACTAAAGCGAATCAAGAATAGGGAAACAGCAGGTAGAAAGGATAGAACAGACAAATGGCGGAGTTTATCTACCAGATGTATCAGGCTCGTAAGGCCCATGGCGACAAGGTGATCCTTGACGACGTGACCCTGAGCTTCTACCCCGGTGCCAAGATCGGCGTCGTGGGCCCCAACGGTATGGGCAAGTCGACCCTGCTCAAGATCATGGCCGGCATCGAGGAGGTCTCCAACGGTGATGCCAAGCTCACTCCCGGCTACACCGTGGGCATCCTGCAGCAGGAGCCGCCGCTCGACGACGACAAGACCGTCATCGAGAACGTGCGCATGGCATTTGGCGACATGATCGCCAAGGTCGATCGCTTCAACAAAATCGGCGAGGAGATGTGCGACCCGGACTGCGACATGGATGCCCTCATGGCCGAGATGGGCAAGCTCCAGGACGAGATCGACGCCGCCGACGGCTGGGATATCGATTCCAAGCTCGGTCAGGCCATGGACGCCCTGCAGCTGCCCGATTCCGACATGCCGGTTAACGTGCTTTCCGGCGGCGAGCGCCGTCGCGTGGCCCTGTGCAAGCTGTTGCTCGAGGCTCCCGACCTGCTGCTGCTCGACGAGCCCACAAACCACCTGGACGCCGAGTCGATCCTGTGGCTCGAGCATTTCCTGCACAACTACCAGGGTGCCGTGCTTGCCGTCACGCACGATCGCTACTTCCTGGATAATGTTGCCGAGTGGATCTGCGAGGTCGACCGCGGTCACCTTTATCCCTACAAGGGCAACTACTCCACGTATCTGGAGACCAAGGCCGCCCGCATCGAGGCGCAGGGCAACCGTGACGCCAAGCTCGCCAAGCGCATGGAGGCCGAGCTCGAGTGGGTGCGCAGCTCGCCCAAGGCTCGTCAGGCCAAGAACAAGGCCCGTTTGGCTCGCTACGAGGAGATGGAGGCCGAGGCCCGCGCAAGCCAGAAGCTCGACTGGACCGACATCCGCATTCCCGTTGGACCGCGTCTGGGCAACAAGGTGCTTGAGGCTCATCATCTGCACAAGGAATTCGATGGCCGCGTGCTCATCGATGACCTTTCGTTCACCCTGCCGCGCAACGGCATCGTGGGCGTGATCGGCCCCAACGGTGTCGGTAAGACCACGCTGTTCAAGACGATTGTGGGTCTGGAGCCGCTGACTTCGGGCGAGCTCGAGGTGGGCGAGACCGTCAAGATTAGCTACGTTGATCAGAACCGCTCCGGCATCGACCCCGACAAGAACCTGTGGGAGGTCGTCTCGGACGGCCTGGACCACATGATGGTCGGCGAGACCGAGGTCCCGAGCCGCGCCTATGTGGCGAGCTTTGGCTTTAAGGGCCAGGACCAGCAGAAGCGCGCTGGCGTACTCTCCGGTGGCGAGCGCAACCGTCTGAACCTGGCACTCACGCTCAAGCAGGGCGGCAACCTGCTGCTCCTCGACGAGCCCACGAACGACCTCGACGTCGAGACGCTGTCCTCGCTCGAGGCGGCGCTGCTCGAGTTCCCGGGCTGCTCGGTGGTCATTAGCCACGACCGTATGTTCCTGGACCGCGTCGCCACGCACATTCTGGCGTGGGAGGGCACCGACGATAATCCGGGCAACTGGTATTGGTTCGAGGGTAATTTCGAGGCCTATCAGGCCAACCGCATCGAGCGCCTGGGCGAGGACGCGGCCCAGCCGCATCGTATTCACCGTAAGCTGACGCGCGACTAGTAGCAAGTAGAAAGGCCGCCACCAAGGGCGGCCTTTCTTGTAGCAATTGCACTGCAGCTATGCCCTGGCTGCTGGTTTGATTCATAATCAAAGTTATCTCTTTGGGATTAAAGCCCGTTTTTGCTATGAGCGATTTTCTAATTCCGTTTAAAACGTAAAGACGCATTGGGTTGCAAGGACATAAGCAAATCGAATTGAAATATAACCAGTGCTGTAACGTTACAAAAAAGATTATAGAATAGGAGTACCTTATAAGTCGCTTCTCTAGAAAGAAGAACATATGCTTTCGCGTCGTCGTTTTCTGCAACTTGTCGCGTCTTCAATTGTCGCCTTAGCCGCACGTCCGAAAGAGGTTTTTGCTTCGACGGGCAATATTGATGGTGAGCAGATACAATTTACTTCTGAAATTGCGCAAGAGCTTGCCGATAAATATATAAAGGGACTCCTCGGCTATTCGTATACGCCTTCTGACCCTATTCCTTTTGTAGATGTTGATGGGTCCCCGCTTGGTTACATTGTTCCGGTTGTGACATCCAATAGAGCCGCGGGCTATTTGGTTTTAGATGCTTCAGATGATGAAATACTTACGGGATATCGTTTTGGAGACGGCTTAGTCAGCCCTATGGATCGGGGAGGAGATCTTGGTGTCGAGTCTTATTCTTTCAATAACCCAGTCGTAATGATCAATCCATTCGAATTCGGCGTGCAATCTTTGGACGGTTCAATAACAACAAATTGCGGAAGAACAATCCCGGCTGTTTCCATAGAAGGACGGCCTGTCGTTTTATCGAATAAACCTTCAAGCTGGAACGATGTTGTAATTTACGCAACTCAAATGCAGGATTACACAGTATCTGGATTTCGTTCCATTTCTCAGTTTATGTCATATGATGAAAGCGAGATTAAGAGGCTTACCGCCCACTATGCTTGTATGGTGACAGCTTTTTCGAACGTTGCGGAACTGTATGGCATTGCCAATTTATATAGCGACCCTTCGCAATATATGCAGATATGGAGTTACACCAATACCCATGCTCTTTCCGATGAAGAACAGACTGTTCCCGGCGTTGTTTTGGGTGGAACGCCGATATCAACCTGTGCAACGGGGTTTACAAATTACTGCGCAAGCAGAGGAAGTACTCTTATCGCCCGCACTGTCTCCTCTCCGGCTATCGCGAGCATTCAAAATGAGATTAACTCTAATAGACCGAATGTTTTACATGCGAGTTTATACAACGGATCAGCCCATTCTGTAACAGCGGAGGCTTACGCCACACTTACTGGTAAGAAAACTGGAGAGACAAGGCAGATGATTGGCATAGCGGACGGCTGGAATTCATCTTTATCCTTCCTGAAGTATGATCAGAGCTATTATGCGTGGACTTATGGAACGACTTTTTCGAAGTAGGGCGATTCGTCTAGCCCTGTCTTTGGTGCTGATGGCTTCATTGGTGGGCTGTTCAACAAAGGAAGAGATATCGCGCGGAGGTTCCGGAGAAGTGACTGCGACAGACTCAGGTTCATTAGAAATAGCTGGCGGGCATGCCGATGTGATGTTACAAGGAAAAGGCGTGCTTAGGTCGGTTGATGCTGAAGACGCTGTCTGCTCAATAGAGGATTTAAAGACAGGTGAAACTGCACCGTACCGAGTCTCAGATAATGCTGCGAATATGATTGAGTCGATACCGACTGGAGCGCAGGTTTCTTTTAGATACTTTGCTCCGCAACTTGAGGATGAGCTTGCTTCTCTGGTGTCTATATGCACCGATGACAACTAAAAGGCCTGAATTCAAAAGGCCTCGGATGGTCAATTGGCTATCCGAGGCCTTTTTTACTCGACCGGGGCTTCGACCTTGTCGATGACCCAGGTGGCTCCGAGGCCGCCGGTGGTGTTGCGGCGGATGCGCACGGTGACTTCGTGGCGCTCGCCGGCCTGCGTGTAGTGCAGGGGGAAGCTTGCGCGGTTTCGCGCGGCCTCGATGGTACCGCGCTCGCGGGCGATCCAGTAGTACTCGCCGACGATACCGAGCGTGTCGGCGCCGTAGGGGAGATAGGTCGATAGCTCGTGCAGAAGCGGGCCGGGGCAGAAGACCTCGGTTGCGAAATCGATGGGGAAGTCCTTGGGGATGGTCGGTGCTGCGGGTGCGGGGGCCGGTGCTGCAGCGGGGGCCGGAGACGGTGCCGGTGCGGGAATTTGGTCGCAAACAGCGGCGGGCACGGATTCGATGACGGGTGCGGGCTCCGGCGTCGCTTCCGGCTTGATCGTGGAATCTGCGGGCTCCGGCGTCGTCTTCGGCTTGGTTGTGGAATCTGCGGGCTTCACGGTGACGGGCGCGTCTGCAACTGCGGTTTCAACCTCAACCTGCGTCGCGTTCTCGTTCTCGACGCTCGACTTTGCCTCGATGGGCGTGGATGCCATGGTGGTGATGCCGGCGTTTGCGTTCTCGGGGTCATAGACGACCGTGAGCGAGATGGCGGGCTGCGGCGTCTCGGGCTCCGGCGCCGACTCGGTAGCGCCTTGATCGTCGGGCTCGTCGGGCTGATCGTCCTCGGTCTCGTCGCCAAAGACATCGCTGTTTTGGAACGCAGGCGTTTCGGGCTGGTCAGCGGCTTCTTCGGTTGTCGACTTGGGAGCTTCGTTGAGCTCCGCAGTGGCTTCCTGCTCGGATATGACTTCGGGATCGGTCGTGGCGGTGATTTCGGTGTCGGCTTCTGCCGTTACCTCAATAGCGACTTCGATCTCTGCCTCGGGCTCGGGCTCCGGAGCGACTTCGGCCACGGGCTCGGGCTCGGCGCGCTTAACGTGCTTGGGGCGCACGGCCTTGAGGTCCTTCTCGCCGCG
>JAUUSS010000026.1 GCA_030841765.1 Collinsella aerofaciens
AGAGAACGCTCCCGCAAACTGCCTCTTGACAACTTATAGGAGCGTCGGTTTTAATATCGTACTTTTCGGCATGGTTCGGGATATGCGTCCAAACGTAGGAGATGAGCCCAATTCGTGACGGACGGTATCCCGCCACCCCTCTTCGAGACAAAAATGATCCGTTTTCCTCCGTCCCCAAGGGACAATTTTCAAAACTACGCCGGATTACGGGGCCAGGATGCTGCAAGCCAACCATACCCTGCATTATCAAGAAACAATAAGCCATCTACCTGCGGGTTTAATTTCACTATTGGCACCATGGTCGCCAGTTGGCGATTCAGCCCCGTAAACCGGTATAGTTGCAATTTGGTAGCATTTCCCAGCAAACCAAATAGTCTCACCAAACGCAAAAAACCCGACCTCCGCATGGAGATCGGGCTTATAGGGCTCAGCAAAGCCGAACCTACACGGTCAAATGATCCGTAGCTTACATCTGCTCGGGCGCGGAAACGCCAACGAGGGTGAGCACCAGGGCGAGCGTCACGCGAACGGCGTCGCAAGCGGCCAGACGGGCGCGCGAAAGCTCGGGGTCGACGGGACGGCCCTCGCTCGGCAGAACCTGGCAGGCAGCGTAGAAGCTGTGGAAGTCGCCGGCGAGTTCCTCAGCAAAGTGCGTCAGACGGAACGGGGCGCGGTCGCGAGCGCAGCTGGCAATCAGGTCGGTGAGCTCGTTGAGCTTACGCGAAAGGGCGAGCTCGGTCGGGTCGGTCAGCAGCGAGTAATCGACGTTCTCACCGATGGCCTTGGCGGCGACGGCCTTCATGCCCATCTCGTCAGCCTGCTCGGGCGTAACGTCGGCGGCACGGCGCAGGATGGAGCACACGCGGGCGTGAGCATACTGCACGTAATAGACCGGGTTGGAGTTATCGCGCTTCTTAACGGCCTCAATATCGAAGTCGACCATCTGGTTGGAGCTCTTGGAGATGAGCGTGTAGCGAGCGGCATCGGAGCCGACCTCGTCGACAAGCTCCTGCAGGGTCACCATGGTGCCCTTGCGCTTGGACATACGGACGGGCTTGCCGTTACGCAGCAGGTTGACGAGCTGGCCCAGCAGAACCTCAAACTTGCCGGGATAGCCAAGAGCGTCGCAGACGCAGCGGACGCGCTCGATGTAGCCGTGGTGGTCGGCGCCCCAGATGTCGATGACGTGGTCGACGCGCTGGAACTTATCCCAGTGATAGGCGACGTCGGAGGCGAAGTAGGTGTACTCGCCGTCGGACTTGATCAGAACGCGGTCCTTGTCATCGCCCAGGTCAGTGGAGCGGAACCACAGGGCGCCGTCCTTGGTGTAGAGATAGCCCATCTTGTCGAGCTTCTCAAAAGCGCGGTCGACGGCGGAGGTGCCGGCGGTCTCGCCCTCGGTGTCCTTCACATACAGCGAGCGCTCGGAGAACCAACGATCGAAGTCGCAGTTAACGGCATGGCAAAGGTCGCGCATGTTGTCGACCATCTTTACATAGCCGCGCTCGCGGAAGCTCTCCATGCGCTCCTGCGGATCGGCGTTGACCCACTTATCGCCGTCGGTGCGCCAGAACTCGGCGGCCTCGTCGATGATGTAGTCGCCGCCGTAGGAGTCCTTGCCCAGGGTCTCGGCAAAGTTGTCCTGATACGGATGGGTCTCGGGATGCTCGTCGTTCTCGTCGGCAACAAAGGCGTCGCGGTCGGCGATCAGCAGCTTGTGAGCCTCGTCGATATCCACGCCCTGCTTGGCGATGATGTCGGCAAGCTGCATATAGCGCGTGCTGATGGAGTTGCCGAAGGTGTTCATCTGAGAGCCGTGGTCGTTGATGTAGAACTCACGCTGGATGTCGTAACCGGCGTGATCCATAACGCGGCAGAGCGAGTCGCCCAGCGCGGCCCAGCGGCCGTGGCCGATGTGCATGGGGCCGACGGGGTTGGCGGAAACGAACTCGACCTGGGTCTTCAGGCCACCACCGACGTTGGACTTAGCGAAGTCCATACCCTTCTCGCGAGCCTCGCCAAAGATGGCATTCTTGACGGCAACGGAGAGGTAGAAGTTGATGAAGCCGGGGCCTGCGATCTCGACCTTCTCGATCGCGGGGTCCTCGGGCATATGGGCAACGATGGCCTCGGCGATCTTGCGCGGGGCGCAGTGGGCCAGCTTGGCGGACTTCAGGGCCATGGTAGAGGTCCACTCGCCATGAGAAGTGTCAGCCGGTCGCTCGATAGCGCAATCGTCAAGTTCAAATGCGGAAAGGTCGCCGGCCTCCTGGGCCGCAGCAAGCGCAGCGCGTACCAGCTCTTCAATCTTCTCGGGCATAGATCCTCCTTGTGTTAAAGCCCCCGAGCTCTTGGTCACTCGTAGGGCAAAAGCCAGAGTTTGTAGCACTCTATCACAAGCGACGGGCACTGTCGCAGGGTAAAGCTAATAGATATTGCATATGCACAAAAATGACTACAGCTTGTATGGAGTCACTCAAAGATGCCGGTCTGCCTGCAGATTATGCAGGCGTTGAAAATGCATAAAGGTGTGAATGAGCTGCGTCTGTTATCGAATACTCTTACCTATCAGAGTTGTGTGCTTTTCCTGCATAAAGTACGGGTTTGCGCACGTCAGCGTGTTATTCTAGACATACGTAAATTCGTATAAGTTGGAGGTAGCATGTTCTCAATCGGTCAACACGTCATTCATCCGGGCCAGGGAGTCTGCACCGTCGTCGGTTTTAGGGACGACACACCGCAGCCCATGCTGCTGCTCGAGACCAAGCAGGGACATGCGCAGACGATTCTCATGTACCCCGTGGCGCAGGCCGACCGTCTGCACGCCGCCATCTCTCAGCAAGATGCCGAGCACCTGCTGAGCCACTATGACGAGCTGGAGTGCGACACCTTTACCGAGCGCAACAGCTCGCTTGAGGAGACACACTTTAAGCAGCAGCTCAAGCTGGGCGCGCCCGAGACGGTCCGCGTGGCAAAGACCATGATGCACCGCATTCGCCAGGCCGAGGAAGCTGATAAAAAACCCAGCTCCTACTACATGCGCGTACTCAAGGAGGCCAAACGCCGCTCCATCGAGGAGTTCGCCGTGGCCCTTGGCGTCACCGAGGAGGCCGCCGAAGCCCGCCTAGCCCAAGCCGCCCTCAACTAACCCATCCGCGCCAAAAACCACCACAAAGGGAACAGGCACCTTTGTGGTGGTTTTCTTGTTCTAGTAGTATTCATTCTTATCGATACCCACGAGCACAAGGAGTCTCTTATGGCAGAGCCGCTTACCGCCGGAATCACCCGCGACCGCGCGTTCGAACTGCTCAATGAGCACAACAAGGACCCGTTCCATATCACCCATGGCGAGACGGTCGAGGGCACTATGCGCTACTTTGCGCGCGAGTTCGACCCCGAGAACGAGGAGTTTTGGGGCATCGTCGGTCTGCTGCACGACCTGGATTGGGAGGAGCATGAGGACGACCCCATTAACCACAACATCTATGCTGCCGAGATTATTGAGGGCGAAGGTGCGTCTCCCGATATCATTCGCGCCATCCAGACGCACACGTCGGACTTCAACACCTCACTGCCCAAGCCCGAGCTGCAGATGGAAAAGATCCTGTTTGCCTGCGATGAGCTCACCGGCGTGATCGGCGCTGCCGTCATCATGCGCCCGAGCAAGAGCGTTATGGACTTTACGACTAAGTCGCTCAAGAAGAAGTTCAAGGACAAACGCTTTGCCGCCGGCTGCTCGCGCGACGTGATTTCGCAGGGCGCCGAGATGTTGGGCTGGGAGCTCCCCGAGCTCTTTGACCGCACCATCGCGGCCATGCAGTCCTTCGCCCCCGACCGAGATACCTTCCAGGCCTAACCGTCAACGCCACCTAAAACCACCACAAAGGGGACAGGCACCTTTGTGGTGGTTTTTGTTTGCGCGGGCGTTAGGGACGGACCTGGCCGGTGCCGCGGAGCTTGTATTTGTAGGTGGTGAGGGCCTCGGCGGCAAAGGGGCCACGGGCGTGGAGTTTTTGGGTCGAGATGCCGATCTCGGCACCCAGGCCAAACTCGCCGCCGTCAGTGAAGCGAGTGCTGGCGTTGGAGTACACGGCCGAGGCATCGACAGCATCGAGGAAGCGCTCGCAAGCATCCGTATCCTCGGCAACGATGGCCTCGGAGTGCATCGTGCCGTAGCGGTTGATGCGTGCGATGGCCTCGTCCTCGTTTGCCACGACCTTCACGCTCATCTCGAGCGCCAGGTACTCGCGACCCCAGTCCTCCTCAGTCGCGGCGACGTAGTCATCGCCCTCCACAAGCCCGGCATCGGCGCATGCGGCGCAGGTTGCCTCGTCGCCGTGAATCAGCACGCCGTGGTCATGCAGCACGGTCACGACCGCAGGCAAAAACGCATCGGCCACAGCACGGTCGACCAGCAGCGACTCGGCGGCATTGCACACGCCTACGCGCTGGGTCTTGGCATTAACGATAATGTTGAGCGCCTTATCAAAGTCGGCGGATTCATGCACGTAGATGTGGCAGTTGCCCGTGCCCGTCTCGATCACCGGCACAAGCGACTCGCGCACGCAGCGCTGGATCAGGCCTGCACCTCCGCGCGGAATGAGTACGTCGACAATACCGCGGAGCTTCATGAGCTCGCCGGTGGCCTCGCGGTCGGTGGACTCGATCATCGACACGGCCTCGCGCGGGAAGCCCTTGGCCTCGAGCGCATCGGCCAGCAGCTCGGCGATCATGGCACACGAGTGATAGGCCAGCGAGCCGCCGCGTAGAATGCAGGCGTTGCCGGTACGGATGCAGATGCCTGCGGCGTCGGCCGTCACGTTGGGGCGCGCCTCGTAGACCATGGCGACCAGGCCCAACGGCACGCTCACGCGGGTCAGGTCCACACCGCTCGCAAGCACGCGGTGGTCGAGCACGCGGCCGACGGGATCGGGCAGCTCGGCGAGCTTCTCCAAACCGGCGGCCATGCCCTCGACGCGCTCAGGCGTCAGCAGCAGACGGTCGAGCAGACCGGCCGAAGTGCCCGCATCGCGCGCGGCGGACATATCGAGCTCGTTGGCGGCGACGATGGAGTCGACACCGTTGCGCAGTGCTGCGGCCATGGCGCGCACGGCCTCCTGGCGCTGCTCATCGCTCGCCGTGGCAAGCGAGACCGACGCTGCCTTGGCGGCAACGGCAAGATCGTGGACATACGTGGCTATATCGACCGACATGGGCGGCCCTTTCTCCTAGAAGTTTGCAACCATGGTAGCCGATTTGCGCATGGCCTCGCCCGCGGCGGTAGAATTGGTCAACCCGAAACACCGCAACGAACGGAAGTACCGCATGGCCCTCATCACTTCATACAACGTCCCCGGCCTCTATGTCGAGGACCACAGCATCGACGTCCCCCTTGACTGGCGCGGCCTGGAGCCGATGCTCCTGGCCGTCGGCAACACCATGCGCCGCGGCGCTATGCCGGCACCAATCGCCGGCGCGCCCGAGAGCATCAAGCTCTTCTACCGCGTGGTTTGCGCGCCCGACCGCATCAACGACGATCTGCCGCTGCTCCTGTTTTTGCAGGGCGGCCCTGGTGGCGAGAGCCCGCGTCCGCTCTCACCCACGAGCGACGGCTGGATTGAGGAAGCCGTCAAACACTTCCGCGTGGTCCTTCCCGACCAGCGCGGCACGGGGCGCAGCAGCTGTGTAGACGGGCGTACGATCGCGGCTCTGGGCGAGCGCGCGACGGCGGCCGGCTCCGATGCCGCACGCTCGCAGGCGGACTTCCTCAAGCGCCACCTCGTCAGCTCCATCGTGCGCGATTTTGAGTACCTGCGCCTGGTGGGCTTTGGCGGTAAGCCCTGGGTCACGCTCGGCCAGAGCTACGGCGGCTTTTTGACGCTGAGTTATCTGTCGCTCTTCCCCGAGGGCGTGGCGGCGAGCTTTACCTGCGGCGGCATCCCCCACGTGCCGGCGAGCGCCAGCGAGGTCTACGCGCACACCTTCCCGCGCATGGCCGCCAAGACGCAGCAGTATTACGACCGCTACCCCGCCGACGTCGAGCGCGTGGCAGCCCTGGCCGATGCGCTCGAGGCACAGAAGCCCGTGCTGCCCGACGGCTCGCCGATGACGGTCGAGCGCCTACAGCTCATGGGCAGCGACTTTGGTATGAAGCCGAGCTTTGAGCGCATGCACTGGATTATCGACCACGCGTTTGTTGATGGCGATGGCACGCTGAGCTGCGGCTCCTCGGTATCCGACGGCTTTTTGATGCGCGCATTCGAGCGCACCAACACACGCACGAATCCGCTGTACTGGACGCTGCAGGAGTTCATCTACGCCGACGGCGACACCATGCCCATTCGCTGGGCCGCGGCAGAGGAAAAGGCACACCGCGCCGAGTTCGACACGCTCGCGCGCCCGCTCATGTTTACCGGCGAGGCCATGTTCCCGTGGATGTTTGAGCAGATGCCCGAGCTCAAGCCCTTCAAGCCCGCCATGGACCTGCTGATGGAAGACACCAGCTGGGACAAGATCTACGACTCGCAGCGCCTGGCCTGCAACGAAGTGCCACTCCAGGCCGCCGTGTACTTCGATGACATGTACGTGGATTCGGGTCTGCAGCTCGACACGCTCAGTCGCGTGGGCAACTCGCATGCCTGGGTGACGAACGAGTTTGAACACGATGGCCTGCACGGCAGCGTGGTGTTCAAGCACCTCTTCAACGAAGCCCTCAACCGAGGAGACCTGCGCCAGATCTTCTAGCAAAGGAGTGTCCCCACCTGCCGGCACAAAAGAAACGTCCCCAGGTGCCGGCACGAGAAAGACAGCGCTGCGGGAAACGATCCGCAGCGCTGTCTTTCTTTATGCAAATACGATCAAGTTATCCCTGTGTATCGCCGGCTTCTCGGCCAGGTTAGCGAGCAGGCGGTTGCTGGCGATCTGGTCCTGGCGGCGACCGGCAGCAAGTTCCAGCACGTCCGAATCGGCCTCGGCGATACCGCGGGCGACAACCATACCGCTCGGGTCGCACACGTCGAGCACATCGCCCTCGGCAAACTGGCCATCGACCTCGCGAATACCCACCGCAAGCAGGGAAGAGCCACGGCTGACCAGCGCCTTCGCAGCACCATCATCGACCGTCACCGAGCCATGCGCCTTGTCGCCCAGTGCGATCCACAGCTTGCGGGGTGCGATGTCCAGACGCTCCGCCGGCGGATCGAACAGCGTGCCCACGCTCTCGCCGCGGGCGAGGCGCACGAGCGCATCGGGCTCCTCGCCCGAGCAAATCACGCTCTGAATGCCCGCCGTCATCAGGATGCGGCTCGCGCGAATCTTGGTAATCATGCCGCCCGTGCCCACCGAAGTCGAAGAATCGCCTGCCGAGGCGATAATCTTGGCATCGATCTTATGCACGACCGGGACGAACTCGGCCGTGGGGTCCTCGTGCGGATTGGCGGTATAGAGGCCATCGATGTCCGAGAGCGTCACGCACAGATCGGCAGAAACCAGGCAGCTCACAAGCGCCGCCAGCGTGTCGTTGTCGCCAAACTTGATCTCGTCGACGGTGACGGTATCGTTCTCGTTGACGACCGGCACCACGCCCAGCTCCACCAGGCGCAGCAGGGCGTCGCGTGCATGCAGGTAGGACGTGCGGCGGGCCGTGTCGTGGCGCGTGAGCAGTACGAGCGAGGTGAGCAGGTCGCGCGCATGGAACTCCTCGTCGTAGGCCGACGAGATGATGCACTGACCAGCCGAGGCGCAGGCCTGCAGGCTCGGAAGGTCGCCGACCGGCTTGCGGTCGAAGCCCAACACGGGATAGCCACAGGCAATAGCGCCCGAGCTCACCACGACCAGACGCCAGCCGAGCTTGCGCAGCGCTGCGGCTTGATCGGCAAGTCCGCCGATAAAGGCGCGGTTGACCTTGCCATCGGCGCCCACCACCGTGGACGAACCGATCTTTACCACCATCGTTTTATAAGAAGTCGTCATACGTCAAACCAATCAACTGTTCAGCGAACGGCCGAGCTGGCGGCCAAGGGAGCGTGACTCGCCCCTACCGCCCAAAGAATTAGTGAGCCCAGGGGAAAGCCGAAGCCGCGGCCATGTTCTTGCGCACGAGCTCGTCGCGCACCTGAGCCAGGCCCTGCTCCATGCCCACCACATAGGTCTGCGGGTACAGGAAGCGCTTGAAAGCTGCGTCCAGATGATCGAGCGCCCAAGCACAGCGCTCGCGCGCGTCCTGGATGCTCTCACGCGGAGCCACCGCACTGCCATCGCGCACGATCGGCACCAGCAGCTCGCGATACTCAAGTTCGGACACGTCGGTCACCAGGGCGGCATCATTCACGGCCACGAGGGTATTGCCGCGCGCGGAGCCCTCCCCCGCCAGATGGTCCTCGTCGTAGATCATGTCGCAGACCGGGCCGCCAAATCCGTCGTAATAACGGCGCACGCGTTGCACACCCGGGATCGTGCGCTTGTAGGGCTGCTCGGAGAGCTTGACCACCGGCGTCCATGGGTCTGCCTCGCTCGCACGGCGGGCGGAAAGCTTGTACACGCCGCCCAGCGCCGGCTGATCGTAGCAGGTCGCGAGCTTGGTGCCCACGCCAAAGCTGTCGATGGGCGCGCCCTGGTCGAGCAGCGACTGAATCGTATACTCGTCAAGATCGTTAGAAACCGAGATCCCCACATAAGGCAGGCCCTCGGCATCAAAACGGCCGCGCACATACTTGGAGAGCTTGGCGAGGTCGCCCGAGTCGATGCGAATGGCCGACAGGCGCTCGCCCACCGCCTCCATCTCCTTGGCAACCGTAATGGCATGTTCACAGCCCTCGCGCACGTCATAGGTGTCGATGAGCAGCGTACAGTTCTTGGGGCTCGACTTGGCAAAGGCGCGGAAGGCCTCGAGCTCGGAATCGAAGCTCATCACCCAGCTGTGCGCATGCGTGCCAAAGACGGGAATACCGTAGCGGCGGCCGGCGAGCACATTGGACGTAGAGGAGCAGCCGGCAACGTAGCTCGCGCGCGCAACGGCCAGGCCACCATCGGGACCCTGGGCTCGGCGCAGGCCAAACTCCGCCACGGGGCGACCGTCGGCGGCGAGCACCACGCGCGCCGTCTTGGTGGCGACAAGCGTCTGGAACCCGACGATGTTGAGCAGCGCCGTCTCGAGCAGCTGGCACTCCAGCGCGGGGCCGGTGACGCGCACCATGGGCTCGCGCGGAAAGACGAGCTCGCCCTCGGGCACGGCGTCGATGTTTACGTGCGCACGAAAATCGCGCAGGTAGTCGAGGAATCCAGGCTTGAACATCGCGCCGCCGGCCGGGGCCTCAAGCGATGCGAGGTAGTCGATGTCCTCGGGCGTAAAGCGCAGGTTCTCGACAAGCTCGGGCAGCTCGGCGGTGCCGCACATGACGGCATAGGCGCTGCCAAAAGGATGGTCGCGGTAAAACGCGGTAAAACAACCCTGCTCATTGGCCTTGCCGCTCTCCCACAGGCCCTGGGCCATAGTGAGCTCGTACAGATCGGTGAGCATTGCGATGTCGGTGGGATGAGAGATGTCGGTCAAAGCCATGGGGCGACCTTTCGGATGTGTTGTGCAGAGGTTGAGGGTTGGGCGAGGCGGACGTGCGGGCATGGAGCCTGGAGCGAACAGGTTAGTGCAGGCCCATGCTGCCCGTGATCGTGTAGACCATAAAGACGATAAACGCGATAAGGGCGAGCACGATGATGATTTTTTGAGCGGGAGCCATGCCGGGGATCTCATTCTCGCCCGTAGGCTCCTTGGAGGTGACCATGCGCTGGGCAAAGGTCATCTCGTCACGGCTCGGTTTGGGCTCGACGGTCTTAGGGTGAGCGGCTTTTTTGGGCTGAGGCTTGGGTGCAGTGGGCACGGGCTTCGCGGCGGCGGGCTTGGGCACGGGCGCAGACTCGGATGCGACCTTCGCAGTGGCCTCCTCGGCCTTCTCGCGCTCGGCACGCAGGGCGGCCAGCTCCTCACGCTCGCGGCGTGCCTCTTCCTGGGCCTCGCGACGAGCCTTCTCGGCGCGGAGCTCTTCCAACTCGGCGCGCTCCTCGGCAGACAGTGGTTGGGACTCAAGCTCGGCCATGATGCAGCCCTTTCTTTTTAAAAAAAGCCGCCGACACAATGTCAGCGGCTTATCAAATCCAAGGGTGGAGACGAAGGGAGTCGAACCCTCGGCCTCTGCCATGCGACGGCAGCGCTCTCCCAACTGAGCTACGTCCCCAGGACAAGTCGATATTTTACCTACGGCTCGCCAACTGTCAACGCCCAATAACCAGTCTTTTTGGGGCGCGGCTATTTTGGCAACTTTTCGAACAGGCGATCCTCTCGATGATTTTTTATCCCCGTCCCAGAAAAATCATCGACGAACGCACTACTTTGCGCTGGTAAGAACACCGGTGGTGTCGAAGGCCGGGGTGAAGCTCTCGTCTACCGCGCCGCCCTCTTGCCAGAACATCGTCGTAAAACCCAGGTCGTCGGCATGGTCGAGCACCTGCTCGTACTCCTCGCGCGTCACGGCACGCGCCAGGTCGCCGCCCTGCTCGCGCATAAGTGCATTGGGCGTGTACTGGTTCATGACCGAGATCGGCACATCGCCCACCGTCTGCCACACCAGGTCCAGCACGCGACACGAATCGTCTGCATGTCCCGGCAGTACCAGATGGCGCACAATCATGCCGCGCTTCATGAGCCCGCCCTCATCCACCATCTCTCCCCCGCGGCGCTCGATCTCGCGCGCCATCTGAGCCAGGCCTGACACGGCCACACGTGGGTAGTCCTTTATATGAGAGAGCGACTGCGCAAGCCCGGCATTGGCATATTTAAAGTCGGTAAGCCACACATCGACCAGGTCGCCCAGCGCCGCCACGGCACTCGCGCGCTCGTAACCACTCGTGTTGTAGACGATCGGGATAACCAGTCCGCGCGCCCGTGCCGCGGCAATCACGGCAGGCAACAGGTGCGCATAGTGCGTCGCCGTCACCAAATTGATGTTGTTGGCACCCTGGTCCTGCAGTTCCAGCATAATCTCGACCAGGCGCTCAGGCGAAATCTCAAGGCCAAAATTGCCGGTCGAAATCTCGTGGTTCTGGCAGTAGATACATTTAAGCGAGCAACCGCTAAAGAAGATCGTGCCCGAACCGGCCTCGCCCGAGATAGGCGGCTCCTCCCACATATGAAGCGCCGCGCGGGCCACCCTGAGCGTGTCGTTAGCACCGCATACGCCGCGCGCGCCCTCATCGCGCGCCGCACCGCAACGGCGCGGACACAAATGGCAGGCGGGCGAAAAAAGTTCGGTCAACGACGTCGGCATAAAAACATGCTCCAAAACAACGATTCAGCAGCTCAAACGTAAAGGGCCAGACCGCGTAGACGGCTCCGTCCCTAAGGCGCCGTAATCGTCCGACACGATTTTTGTAATGTCAAGACTGGAATCGATAAAGTGCCGCTTTATGATGTAGGTATTCCGCCCCCCCGCGGAGCAACTGGGTGAACCGTCGCGTTTATTTAGGGAGCCCACACAGTCGTACCTAGTACAGGTATCCTTCGTTGTTAAGGACGCTGGAACAGTCGATGAGGGCACCCACCTGTTTTAGGTGGGTTCATTTTCGTAACGTGGGGGGTGGTTTTCTTTTGCCGAAAATCACCATACAGTCCATATGGATCCCCGCCGGCATCCCGACAAGCCATCGACAACATTCCAATATCTGGTATGCGCGTGATAATCGCACGGTGCAAACCTCCGCACCCCCCTCGGTCGAGTATCATGGGACAGCTATGCCATTTCCGCGTAGCAACCTTTGACCTTTTCCTTCGACGCTTGGCGGTTTTTAGATTCATGGCTTCATCCCCGAGCTACATACCGTACCTATGCGTGGCAGCGGCGGCCTTTATCACGACCTTCCTCGCGGTGCCCCTGGTCAAGCGCTTGGCAATTAAGCTCGATGCCGTCGACTATCCTTCTAAGCGCCGCATCAACACCAGGCCCATCCCACGTTTGGGCGAAGCGGCGGTGTTTTTGGGCCTGGTCGTTGCTTGCATTGTGCAAATCCTAGGCACCTGGCACCTAGGCTGGCCGCCCGTTTTGGTGCCGCATCCGCGCCTTCACATTAGCTATCCCATGCTGGCGCTCTCCTTTACCGTCATCTTTGCGACCGGCGCTATCGACGACGTCTTCCAGCTCAAGCCCAAGCAAAAGCTGGCCGGACAGGTCCTCGCCGCGCTTATCGCCTGTATCGGCGGCCTAAAAATCGGCGTCATCGTCAACCCGTTTGCCCCCGGCGAGATCATGCTCGGATGGCTCGCCTACCCCATCACCGTGATCTATCTGGTGGCATTCACCAACATCATTAACCTCATCGACGGCCTCGACGGCTTGGCCACGGGCATCTGCGGCATCGCGTCGTTCACCATGTTTTCGATGGCCGTGCTCTCGGGCCGCATCGACGCCGCCGCGCTCTCTATTGCGCTCTTTGGCGCCTGTCTGGCCTTTTTGCACTACAACTTCAACCCCGCAAGCATCTTCTTGGGCGACTCGGGGTCGCTGCTTCTGGGCTTTGCGCTGGGCTCCATCTCGCTGCTCAACGTGAGCCGCACCGCCGCACTCACCTCGCTTATCATCCCGCTCATCGTTGCCGGCGTGCCCATCATCGACACGTTTAGCGCCATTGTGCGCCGCAAGCGCGCCCACATTAGCATCGGACAGGCCGACAAGGGCCACATCCACCACCGCCTGATCCAAGAAGGCTACAACCAAAAACAGGCCGTGCTGCTCATCTATGCCTGGTGCATCATGCTTTCGGCCGGCGCCGCCGCGATTAACCAGGTCGAGGTGCCCATGCGCGTGCTCATCTTTACCGTGCTCGCCATTGGCTCGGCGGCCTTTGCCAAGCATCTACATCTGTTTGAGCCCGTGCTGCGCCACCATTACAACAAGCGCACGCACGAGGACGAGCTCGTCACCCCCGACGACCCCGCCTTTAAGCAGGAGGAGCAGGCAGCCGAGGAGCGCAAAGAAGAGCGCCACCACAAGCTCTAGGGCAAGCTGCCGAGGATGTGCCAAGGCACCGTTGGCCAAGCGCGGCCGCGCCGCGCCCATCGCACAAGCCACCCCTCTCCCGCCCCTCGCCTACTTACGCACCACCCCTTTAATAAACGCGTTATCATCTTGACCCATGAATATACGTTAGGAGCAATCATGCCAAACGAGAACAGCTACGAAGTCGCGCTGCAAAAGAGCAACGCCATTCGCGATGGCCTGGCCAAGACACCCGAGAAGTTCACCATGCTTACCGGTGACCGCCCCACCGGCCGCCTGCACCTGGGCCACTACTTTGGCACCCTCAAGGGCCGCGTGGAGCTGCAAAACATGGGCGCCAAGACCAACGTGCTCATCGCCGACTACCAGGTCATCACCGACCGCGACACCACCGAGCACATCCAGGACAACGTGTACAACATGGTGATGGACTACCTTGCCTGCGGAATCGACCCCGACAAGACCATGATCTACGCGCACTCCGCCGTGCCCGCCGCAAACCAGCTCATGCTGCCGTTCCTGTCGCTGGTGTCCGAGGCTGAGCTGGCGCGCAACCCCACGGTCAAGGCCGAGATGGAGGCCTCGGGCCACGAGCTCACCGGCCTTCTGCTCACCTACCCGGTGCACCAGGCCTGCGACATCCTGTTCTGCAAGGGCAATGTGGTGCCCGTCGGTCGCGACCAGCTGCCGCACATCGAGCTCACCCGCACCATCGCCCGCCGCTTTAACAACCGCTACGGCAAGGTGTTCCCCGAGGTCGATGCGCTGCTGTCCGAGACCCCACTGCTGCCCGGCCTGGACGGTCGCAAGATGAGCAAGAGCTACGGCAACGCCATCAACATCTCGATGACCGCCGAGGAGACGGCCAAGCGCATCAAGAAGAGCCAGACCGACTCCGAGCGCATGATCACGTTTGATCCCGAGAACCGCCCCGGCGTTTCCGGCCTGCTTTCGACCGCCGCGATCTGCACCGGCCGCTCCGAGGTCGAGATTGCCGAGGAGATCGGCATGGGCGGCTCCGGCCAGCTCAAGAAGTACGTGACCGAGGCCGTCAACGAGTACTTCGCCCCGATCCGTGAGCGTCGTCAGCGCTACGAGAACGATCTGGACTACGTGAAGGACGTGCTGCACGAGGGCAACCGTCGCGCCAACGAGATCGCCGAGCAGACCCTGGCCGAGGTTCGGGACGCCATGGGCATGGTGTACTAGACCGACCTGCTGGTTTGAACTTTCGATTGCTATAGGGCGGGCGCTACGGCGTCCGCCTTTTTTGGTGCCCGACCGGTTCGGCTCCGCCCATCGCACTCCCCCGACAAACGGGAACGGGCCCGCCGGCAGTCAGTTGCCAGCGGGCCCGTTCCCGAAGTACACCGTTGAATCGCACAGAGGGGAGGGATGCGAATCAAACTCAACAGGGCAGGCTTTTTCATCGCCTATTGCCCGCTCCGTTGTTGAATAAAATATAGTTCACCGTGGTTTACTTTGCAGCATCAATATGAGCCGCCATAGCTTCTCCATAAGTTAGCCCCGGTAAACCTACAACGGAAAACCGCCGCAAAGGGGACAGGCACCTTTGTGGCGGTTTTGGCCACAGTAGAGCCGCTAGAACCCTGCTGGCCAGCGACAGGCGGCCAAGTCGACGTGCATGGAATCGGTAAACGCCACGCCCTCCCCCATTAAGAGCTCGCGCTGAGCATCGGGACCGCCAAAGGCAAAGCCCTCACAGATACGGCCGTCGGCAAACACCACGCGATGACAGGGAATTTGACCAGGGCGTGGGTTGCTATGCAGCGCATACCCCACATAGCGTGCACTTCGCGCGCGACCGGCGAGCAGCGCCACCTGACCGTACGTGGCGACCATCCCCTCGGGGATCTGCTCGACCACCTCATACACCTGCTCAAAAAAGCCCTCAGACGCCATCGCTCGCTCCCTTCTCCGCATTAACAGCATAAAGAAATGATCCCTTGGGGACGGAGGAAAACGGATCATTCACGGCCTCCGTGCGGTCGATGATCCGTTTTCCTCCGTCCCCAAGGGATCATTTGTTGGCAGGTTGGTTAGTTGGCGGGATGGAAGAAGGCTACGGCTACGGCACCGGGGCCTACGTGGGTACCGATGGTGGCACCGATGGTGTGAACGGGCAGCTCGCCCTCGGTGTGGCCAGCCCACAGTGCCGCGCTGTCCTCGATATACTTCTTGAGCACCGCATCCGAAAGGCCCGTATAGCCGAGCGCCAGCGGCATGGAAAAGTCGATGCCGCCCGCCTTTTCGACCTTTTGGTTCAGCAGGTTGCGGCCGTTCTTGGAACCGCGCGCCTTTCCCAGCTGCACAATCAGACCGTCCTCGGCAGCTACCACGGGCTTTACGTTGAGCAGCGTACCCACGGCGCCGGCAGCAGCAGACAGGCGACCGCCGCGCACCAGGTACTCCAGCGTCTCGAGCAGGCCAATAACCACCACGCGGTCGCGCACGGCCTCGACCGCCGCCGCGATCTGGGCCGCGCTACGGCCCTCGTCCACCAAGCGCAGCGCATACTCGACCAGAATGCGTTCACCCAGGGTGACGTTGTTGCTATCAACCACGTACACATCGCCGCCCGGCGCCTCGGCTAGTGCGGTACGGGCGCTCTGATTGGTGCCCGACAGCTTAGCGCCCACGGTAATAATCACAGCCTCATCGCCGGCTTCGCGAACCTCGGCGATAGCCTGCGAAAACGCGTACGGGTTAACCTGACCGGTCTTGGGCAGCTCATCGCGCTCCACGAGCATCTCGTAAAAGCGCTGGTGATCGATGTCGATGCCATCCATGAACACATCGGTTCCAAAGGTGACGGACAGCGGCAAAACGGCCAGTGCCGGATGCTCGGCCGGCGACATATCGCTTGCGGAATCGGTAATAATGCGGACGGACATAGCGAATCCTTTCTTGCGCGGACCTCGCGCAGGGAATTTTGACAGCAATGCCCCGGCACGGTATACGCGCTTAAACGGGACGATGCAGTTGATAATGGGAAGCAAATGCCCAGGCGGCCCTACAGCTCGCGCAAGGTGTTGAGAATCGTACGCAGCGACGCATACATCTGCTCACGCTGCTCCACGCCCATGGCCTTGCCGGTGGTGTCGAGCACTTCACGAATAATGCAATCGGCCTCGTTCATGCTCTCGCCGCCCAACGTGGTCAGGCGAACCGGGGCGCGATACTTAACGGCGGCATCGCCCGAATCGTCGACTTCGACGTAGCCGCCCTCCTCCAGATGCGCCAGCGTGCGCGAGACGGCAGCGCGGGTCACGCCAGCCATGCGGGCGAGGTCGGCACCAGTCAGGCCGTCCTTGCTGCGCTCAAGATAGTACAGGCACATGATGTCGGAGCCCTTAAGGCCCAGCCTTGCGCCCTCAGATGTCTTAATGCGCTGGATCTCCTTGTAGAGTCCGCTGATCAGTCCGACAAAGTCCTCGAAACGTGTCTCGTCGCTCTGCTGCATGGGAGACGACCGCCTTTCGCTTGCATAATGCTAACGGGTAAACATCTTAACCGTACCCAGCGGCCGCCAGCACTGCGCGCCCTATTTGTTAACTCATCAACATAAAAATCACCACAAAGGGGACAGGCACCTTTGTGGTGGTTTTGACCGGCGAGTATGATTTGCAGAAGTTGCTACAGCTCCACGCGGGGATTGTCGCGGGTCACAAGCGTCTTAACGACAACCGTCGCCCCCAGATAGCGCTCAAGCAGCTCGGCTAAGCGATCGATGGCGGCCTGACAGTCCCCCATACGCTCGGGCTCTACGCACTCAATCGCCAAAAACGCGTCGGCCGAATCGTCGGATAGAGCCGTTCGAACGCCGTCGCGCCAGTTCCAGCAGCGGCACACGGCGCCCGCATCGTCGATGTAGGCGAGCTCGCCGGGCAGCGTCGGGTCATCCGCATCCTCGCCAAGCGGCAGGAACGCATCGCCACCATCGGTCACCTTCAAGCGAAGATCCCCCTCAATCGCATGCAGATCCTCGCCACCCACGGGCAGCGCGTAAGTCAGCGACACCGTGTTGTAGATGTCCACCGCGGGCGTAATGTGGCCCACCGGTTTGCCTTTGAGCACGCGCTTGAGCAGGTTCTCGATTGAGCAACGCGCGCCCTTTTTGGTCTTGAACAGACGATAGGCCTCGCGCCATGCCTTGACCGGTGCGTTCTCGCTGATAGTATCGCTGGTCAGATGACGCTCCGCATCGATATTGGCGCGGTCGAGCAACGCCGCTATCGCGTCCACATCCTCTTGAGGTATCTGGGCCGCGGGCTTCATACCCTCCACGACCACAACACCGACCGCTGCCTGAGGAAACAGCTCCCAGAATGAGTTCTCGGCAATAAAGCCCTTCATACGCTCTCCCTTCATTGTGCGCGCCCGAGTGAGGGCGCCTAAACAAAAAGCGCCCTTACGACGGCCACCTTCAAAGTCCTACGGTGCCGCCACAAGAGCGCTTACGCTGCCCCCATCCGGAGAAGGGGGCGATATGTCAGGCGTATTGTAACCCGAGTCATCCGCGCGAGCAAAACCACCACAAAGGCGCCTGTCCCCTTTGTGGTGGATATGGACTCGCGACGACGCTAGTGGCGGAGCCCCAGTAGGCCGCGTCCGCGATGACGGGCGTCGGCGTGCACCTGAGCGTGCGGACCGGCGGCCTTGACGGACTCGGGCAGGTGCGAGTACTTCTTCTCGAAGTTCTCCTCGAACATCACGGCCAGGTTGTGCGCGGCCTCGTCGTAGCGAGCGGTGCTCTGCCAGTACTGGCGCGGCACCAGGATACCGTCGGGCACGCCAAGGCACGTGGTGGGAATGTCGACGTTAAAGATGTCGTCGTGCACGAACTCGCTGTCCTCGATGGTACCGTCGAGGGCGCGGGCCACCAGGGCGCGCGTGTAGGCAAGCTCGATGCGATGGCCCACGCCATAACCGCCACCGATCCAGCCGGTGTTGACCAGATAGACGCGGGTGCGACCGTCGGCAATACGCTCGCCGAGCATCTTGGCATAGACCATGGGATCGAGCGGCATAAACGGCTCGCCAAACAGCGAGGAGAACGTGGGCGTGGGCTCGGTGACGCCGACCTCGGTGCCAGGAATCTTGGCGGTGAAGCCCGTCACAAAGTGATACATGGCGGCGTCGGCCGTCAGGCGCGAGATGGGCGGCAGCACGCCAAAGGCATCGCAGGTCAAAAACAGCACGACGCTCGGGGTGGTGCCCATGCCCTTGGTCCACGCGTTGGGAATGTGCTCGACGGGATAGGCCACGCGCGTGTTGTGCGTGATCGAGACGTCATCGTAGTTGGGCTTGCGATTCTCGTCGAGCACCACGTTTTCGCAGATGGCGCCAAAGCGAACGGCGTTGAAGATCTCGGGCTCGTGGAACGCGTCCAGACCCTCGCACTTGGCGTAGCAGCCGCCCTCGACGTTAAAGATGCCCATGTCGGACCAACCGTGCTCGTCGTCGCCGATCAGCAGGCGCGTAGGGTTGGCCGAAAGCGTGGTCTTACCCGTGCCGGAGAGGCCAAAGAACACCGCGGTCTCGTGCGTGACGGGATCCATGCTGGCCGAGCAGTGCATGGGCAGTACGTCGTCCTCGACGGGCAGCAGGTAATTCATGACGCTGAAGATGGACTTTTTGATTTCGCCGGAGTAGCCGGTGCCGGCAACCAGAATCACACGCTCCTGGAAGTTGATAACCACGGCGGCGCTGGAGTTGAGGCCCTTGATGGCGGGGTCGCACTGGTAGCCAGGTGCCGCGAGCACGCAAAAGTCCGGCTCGCCGGTGCGCGCAATTTCGCGGGCGAGCGGACGGGCGAGCATCTGCTTAATAAAGAGCGCCTGGCTGGCACGCTCGCATGCGACGAGCAGGCGACGCGTGTGGTTGCGGTCGGCGCCGGCCATGCCGCGAGTGACGAACACATCGCGCTCGTTGAGATAGTCGACGATGCCGGCCTTGATGGTCTCGTAGCTCTCGATCGAAAGCGGTCGGTTGACGGCGCCCCAGGCAATCTTATCGTGGACATCGGGGGTGTCAACGATAAAGCGATCGTTGGGAGAACGGCCGGTGCGCTCCCCCGTCTCGATCACCAGCGCGCCGTTGGATGCCATGCGGCCTTCTTCGCGACGGATGGCGTACTCGACGAGCTCCGCGGCGGGTAGATCGACCAGCAGACGGGGCTGATTCTCGGCGGGATCTTCAACGAGTGTAATACCAAAGTTGGACAAAACTTCTGCAGGGGTAACACCAGGCATGGGGCCTCCTTTAAAAACGCGACACGTGGACGCGGCGCGCACTTTACTCACGTAAAGCCCGTTGTACCCGATATGCAAAAACGTTTTTGCGACAAGGGCGGCAAGCCCGCCCAACGGTCAAAAATCGCAGGCAAGCGGCCTAGTCATTGGGGACGTTTTTAAACGCCTAGTCATTGGGGACACTCTTGAACAGGCAACATTCAAGGAGTGTCCTCGGATGCCGGCACTTAGGGACGTTCCCAAAGTGCCGGCACATAAGGAACGTCCCTAAGTGCCGACTACAGCGGCAGGTTTTGGCCGAGTATGGCTATGACGCTCATGAGGACCAGCATGCCGGCAGCGTAGGGTAGCACCGCGCCCAGGAGTTCGGCATCCTTACCGCGCACGTGCACGGCGGCAAGACCAATGGCGAGGGTCTGCGGCGAGATCATCTTGCCGGCGGCAACGCCAAGCGCGTTCAGCGCAACCATCCAGTAGTCACTCACGCCCAGCGCGGTGGCAGCCTGGCTCTGGATGGGGCCAAACAGCATGCCCGAGGACGTGCCCGAACCGGTCACGAAAGCACCGACCGCACCAATCCACGGAGCCAGAATCGGGTACAGACCGCCAGCGACCGCAATGCAAAATGCGCTGATCGACGAAATCATGCCGGCATAGCCCATCACCTTGGCGCAGCCCAGCACCGAAAGCATGGTGATAACCGTCGGCATCATCTGCTTCACAGTCGCGACCAGCACCTCGCCCATCATGCGCGGCGAAGCGCCCTGAATGGCACCGCCGACAAACGCCGCCAGGAAAATCCAGACGCCTGGCGTGTTGATCCACGAAAACGTAAGCATACCGGGATTCTCACCGCAATACACCTGCACATGGCTCGCAAACGGCGCGAGCGCAGCATGTACAGCGGGCACCAGGTTGGACGTACCCAGCAGCAGTACAAAAATCAGAATGAAGCACGACCAGGCCGAAAGCGCCGATTTAACGGTGAGCTGTTCGCCGGCCTCGATATTCATATGGAAGCGTGCGTCCAGATGCCCCGACTTCTCGGCACGCATGGCAAGCGCAGCTGTCAGCGCGAGCGAAACGATGGATCCTACGACCACGGCCAGCTCGGGGCCCACAAACATGGCAACGACCAGAGCCGCGCCGACAAACGACACGCCGGAGAGCAACGCCACGCCGGCAACACCGTGCAGACGCTCGCCCACACTCGCGGCATTGCCCTGGTCATCGGCAACACGGCCCGTAACCAGCACAATAAATAGCGGCATCACCACAAAGAACGGTGCGAGCTGCACCAGCTGAACGGTCGCTAGGTGAAGGGAATCCAAACCCACCAGGTCGGCAACGGACACCGTGGGGATGCCGATGGAGCCGTAGGGCGTGGGCACGCCGTTGGCCAGCAGGCAGATGAGCACGGCAGGCACGGCCTCAAAGCCCAGGCCCGCGAGCATGCCGGCGGGAATGGCGACAGCGGTACCGAAGCCGGCCATGCCCTCCATAAAGCCACCGAAGCACCAAGCCACGAGCAGCGCCAGCAGACGGCGGTCGCTGCTGATGGAGGTGATCATGCTGCCGATCACGTCCATGGCGCCCGTACGAACGCACAGGTTATACGTGAACACCGCGGCGATGATCACCAGGACGATGGGCCACAGAGCCATCAAAAAACCTTCGAGCGAGGCGGTCGCGATCTGCGCTGCCGGCAGGTGCCACCATGCGAAGGCAAGCAAGCACGAAAGGACAAACGATCCGATAGCGGCCTTCCAAGCTGGCCATTTAAAGCACAGCAGCATCACGACCAGCCAAATAATCGGCACAAGAGCCAGTAAGAATGCGGCGACGTCCATAGGTAGAAGCTCCTTGGTACCGCGTGGGCGGCATCGGGGGTGTCACAAAACTTCAACAGGATACCGCACGTTTACCGACAAATTACAGCCGCCCGCCGAAATTATTGAACAATCCGTTCAAAAACACGAACGAACACCGTCGCGTCTATACTAAAGCGCAGCAATAGAAAGGACTCCGCTTTGAGCATCACGCCCCTCGATAGCATTCGCCGCGCCATCGCCCGCCGCAACGGCGTCTCCAACCCCGCTGCATCGAGAGACGGCGCCGCGAAGGCCCAGGGCGGCCGCATCGAGAACGGCCTCTTCCCTGCCTCGCACACTGCCGAGGAACTCGCACGCATCCAAGAGCTGAGTCAGCGCAACGCCGGCGGGCCCGATAGCAGCCAAGCCACACGTCGCCGGCGCGAACGCGATCGCAAGCCCGGCCCCGTCCGCCGCATGGTCAACGCTTGGTGGAACCGTCTGCTCGGCGCCGTCTACGGCGGCGGCTTCTCCATGCAGGAAGCGGAATACGAGGAGCACGCCACCAGTCGCGACTATCTTTGGAACACCCTGGGCACCGCCGTATGGGGCATGGCGTTTCCGCTGCTCACCATTGTGTCGACGCAGCTCGTGGGCGCCGAGGAGGCCGGCAAGTTCTCCATCGCCTTTGTTACCGGCACGCTCATCATGATCGCGTGCAACTACGGCGTGCGCAATTTCCAGGTCTCGGACATCGACGAAAAGACGTCCTTCGCCTCCTACCAGCTCAATCGTTGGATCTGCGGAGCGCTCGCCCTAGGCTGCGGCCTCATGTATAGCAGCGCCCGCGGCTATGACGCGCAGATGGCGACGATCGGCCTGGGCGTCTACCTGTATAAGGTCATCGACGGCGTCGCCGACGTGTACGAAGGCCGCCTGCAGCAGGCCGACAAGCTCTACTTGGCTGGAATGAGTCAAACGCTACGCTCCGTCGGCGTCATCGCGGTCTTCAGCGTGGCGCTGTTCTTCACGCGTAGCATGCCGACGCGGCCATTGCCATGGGCATCGCCGCGATCGCCTCGCTCGTGCTGGTCACCGCGCCGCTCGCCCTGCTCGAGACCGAAAAATCGCGCCGCGTAAGCCTGCGCGAGGTCGGCCACCTGTTTGTCCAGTGCGCCCCACTCTTTGGCGCGCTATTCCTGTTCAATCTTATCGAGAGCATGCCCAAGTTTGTGATGGAAGGAACACTGGCCTACAAATACCAGTTGTACTTTAATGCCCTGTTTTTTCCAGCTCAGGCTATTCTGTTGAGCATTGGATTTGTCTATAAACCGCAGCTCCTGCGCTTGTCGAGCATTTGGGCTAATCCTCGCAAGCGTCGTCGCTTTGACCTGATTATTGTTGCCGTTATGGCGCTGATCGTGGTCATCACCGGCGTGTGCGCCGCATTTATGGCAGGTCCCGGTATTCCCCTCATGAGCTTTATATACGGTCTCAGCTTTGAACGCTACCGTACGCTGGCGCTGCTGATGGTCGTCGCCGGCGGCGTCACCGCGGCCATCGACTTTATCTACGCCATCATCACGGTGCTGCGCCACGCTGGAGACGTCACCAAGATCTACCTGATCTGCTTTGCCGTGAGCGTGGTGCTCCCGGTGATTCTGATCAATCTGCTCGGCCTGATGGGCGCCGTCGTGAGCTACCTGGCCATTATGGCCCCACTGCTGGTACTGTTGATTATCGAGTACGCCCACATCCGCCAACGCATAGAGAGGGACCGGAATCCGTACGGCGCCTAATTGCGTCGATGGGAGAAGCTAATTTGCGGTGGAATCACCCCGGCTGGAGTCTCGTTGCGGACAATATTCATCACGCAAAACTAAGTGAGTAGACTTTTACCGAATCCCCGACCACACCAACAGAGCACAAGTCTGTGACCTGCACTGATAATTGTTCTCGGGGGAAGCGGGCACTGCGGGGCGCGGCAACGG
>JAUUSS010000158.1 GCA_030841765.1 Collinsella aerofaciens
GCACCTGAAGAAGGTCGCCGCCGGCGAGATCGTCAACAGCCCGCGCGAGTACTAGCGCCAGCTTGTTTTCTTTTAGGGGCCACCGTTTATCTGGTGGCCCCTTTCGTTATGATTACGTTGACCATAAAGACAATATGATTGGGAGTGGATGTGTTAAGCGTCTACTTTGGCGATATGCCAGAAGCGATTTACAACACAGCGACATATTTCAAAAACTCTTACCGGTCTTCTTGGATTACGAATCCCTATGCAGTCTCGATAATTAAAGATGTCGATCGATCGGATGTTGTCTCCGAAAACGTCATCGAAAGCCCTGTGCTTGGATCCATCTCTCCACTCCAGCTTTCTGGTGGCGTGAAAACGCTGCTGCTTATGAGATTTGATCGTAAGCAAATTTTTAACGCTTCTACCTGTGGTGACAACTGTGCCAAGTGGATTCTCGACATGGCGAAAGATCGCAAGCTCGTTGTGAATCTCTATCATGTGATGGACTTTGGTCGCGAGGATTTTAAAATTAAAGTCGTGAATAGCGGCCGAATCGTTCACAACATGGCCGAATTGATTCACGAGTCGATTCCGTATCTGTAGGTACTGCTTATGAACGGTTCGCATCTCGTTAAGATTTCCCGCCGCAGGGGAACAAAATATACCTTCACCATTAAGCGGAATATCACTATCGTACGTGGCGATAGCGGCACGGGGAAGACGACACTGTTCGATATGGTCGCAGACTACATGCGAACGGGCGAGCAGTCGGGTGTTTCCTTGCAATGTGATTGTCCCTGTGTCGCTTTGACCGATTATGATTGGCGAAACCAGCTTTCGTCCGTTCATGACTCGATTGTATTTGTCGATGAGGGCTTAAAAGAGATTCATTCTGATGAGTTTGCCCATCATGTGCTGAATTCCTCGAATTATTTCGTGCTGATCTCAAGGGCTGATTTCCCCAATCTTCCGTATAGCGTGGATGAGATTTACAAGATTAAGACGAGCGGAAAATACCATTCTTTCATCCCTGTTTATCAAGATCGCGGGAATCATCGTTATGCTATTTCCCGGTCGGCGCCAAAACAGGACTTTTCTATCCTTCTATGCGAGGACAGTAAGTCTGGTTTCCAGTTCTTTGAACGGCATTTCGCTGACAGTGAGCTTACCTGTACTTCGGCCATGACGAACAGCGCGATTTTGCGCTGGTTGGATCAGCATCTCGACGATCGCGTGTTTGTTGTTGCGGACGGAGCGGCATTTGGGTGCTATGCGGACCGCGTCCTTAAGCTGCAAGACATTCACCGCGATACTGTTACGGTTTGTCTTCCCGAGTCGTTCGAATGGCTTCTGCTGAGCTCCGGCGTAATTTCAGGGCTAGATGTTAAGACGGTTTTGGAAACCCCAGAAGCCTTTGTAAACAGTGAGAAGTTTAAAAGCTGGGAGGATTTCTTCTATAAGTACTTACGTGAAATAACTGAGGATTCGGTTTTTCACTACGACAAAGACTGCATTCCGGAGGCGTTTTGTACGGGAGGTAATTCTGCGAAGGTTATGGCTCTTATCGCATGCCGAAATGTCCGATAGTTTTGTTGAATAGTGTCGCGTCGTCACTTCCTGCGGCATACTAAAGAAGCTGTACATGCTTCAGATTGGATTTTCATGTCTGAGATCTTTGAACCCAAGAACATCATCGTCACGGGCGGCTGCGGCTTCATCGGCAGCAACTTCGTGCACTACGTCGTGAACAACCACCCGGGGGTCCACGTGACCGTCCTGGACAAGCTGACCTACGCCGGCAACCCCGAGAACATCGCCGGGCTGCCCTCGGACCGCGTGGAGCTCGTCGTGGGCGACATCTGCGACGCGGAGCTGCTGGACAGGATCGTCCCGGGCCACGACGCCATCGTGCACTACGCCGCAGAGAGCCACAACGACAACTCCATCGCCGACCCCGAGCCGTTCCTGCGCACCAACGTGGAGGGCACTTTCCGCCTGCTGGAGGCCGTCCGCAAGTACGGCATCCGCTACCACCACGTCTCCACCGACGAGGTCTACGGCGACCTGGCGCTCGACGACCCGGCGAAGTTCACCGAGGAGACGCCGTATCACCCGAGCAGCCCGTACTCGAGCACCAAGGCGTCCTCCGACATGCTGGTCCGCGCCTGGACCCGCACCTACGGCCTGCGCACCACGATCTCCAACTGCTCCAACAACTACGGCCCCTACCAGCACGTGGAGAAGTTCATCCCCAGGCAGATAACGAACATCATCGACGGCGTCCGCCCCAAGCTCTACGGGAAGGGCGAGAACGTCCGCGACTGGATCCACACCGAGGACCACAGCTCCGCGGTGTGGGACATCCTCACCAAGGGCCGCATGGGGGAGACCTACCTCATCGGCGCCAATGGGGAGAAGAACAACATCACCGTCCTGCGCATGATCCTGGAGGCCATGGGACGCGACCCCGAGGACTTCGACTGGGTCGCCGACCGCCCCGGCCACGACCGCCGCTACGCCATCGACAGCACGAAGCTCCAGCGCGAGCTGGGCTGGAGGCCGGCGCACACCGACTTCGCCGGGGGCCTCAAGGCCACCATCGACTGGTACGTCGCCAACGAGTCCTGGTGGCGCCCGGCCAAGGAGGCCACCGAGGCCAGGTATAAGGCGCAGGGCCAGTAGGCCGCACCCCGGCGCCCCGGTTTCTCAACCTCTTCGATAGGAGCTTTTCCCACATGGCTGACATCGCATTCGAGAAGGACCTCTCCGTCGCCGAGACCGGCATCGAGGGCCTCAAGGTAGTCGACCTCGCCGTCCACGGCGACTCGCGCGGCTGGTTCAAGGAGAACTGGCAGCGCGCCAAGATGACCGCCCGGGGCATCCCCGACCTCAGGGTCGTCCAGAACAACATCTCCTACAACGACAGCCGCGGCGTCACCCGCGGCATCCACGCCGAGCCCTGGGACAAGTTCATCTCCGTGGCCCGCGGCAGCGTCTTCGGCGCCTGGGTGGACCTGCGCGAGGGCAGCGAGACCTTCGGCAAGGTGTTTACCTGCACGCTCGACCCGTCCAGGGCCATCTACGTCCCGCGCGGCGTGGGCAACTCCTTCCAGGCCCTGGAGGACGGCACCGCCTACACCTACCTGGTGGACGCCCACTGGTCGCTCGAGCTCAAGAGGACCTACACCTTCGTGAACCTCGCCGACCCCGAGCTCGCCATCGAGTGGC
>JAUUSS010000159.1 GCA_030841765.1 Collinsella aerofaciens
GTCCTTTCTAATTGTTCTTCAACAATTATAGCTTTCTTGCTGACCGATTGGGCCGCTATCTAGTATTCAAAACTAGATAGCGGACTGCACGAAAGACAAAAGAATGGACCTCGCAACTTAAAGCCACGAGGTCCACATTCACACGCTGTGTAAGATGACTTAGTAACGCACGAAGATGTAGTTATTGTTCATGCCGGCGGCAACGGAGCTGATGATAACACCCGTGTTGTAGTCGGAAGCATGAATCATCTGACCACCACCGATGTAAATGCCGGTGTGGTACGAGTTGACCACAACGTCACCGGGCTGCGGATCGGAAACACGCGTCCAGCCCATAAAGGTACCCGTGGTGCCCAGGCGGCAATAGCGACCAGTGAGGCAATAGCTAACAAAACCAGAGCAGTCGAAGCTGTTCGGGCCAATTCCGCCCCAGGAATAAGCGCAACCAAGCTTGCTGTATGCACGCGAGACAACAGAACCGCCGTCGACGGACTGGCTCGGAGCAGAAGGCGTCGGAGCCGGAGCAGGCGTGGAGGGCTGCGGCGTCGGAGCAGGTGCCGGCGTAGGAGCCGGAGTGTTGCCGCCCTGGTTGTTGTTATTGCTGGTCTGGCCACCGTTATTGGTGTTCTCGGTCGTACCGGCAGTCTCGTTGCTCACCGTGGCCTTCTCGGCGGTACTGGCGTTGATGCCGGCCTGCAGCGCGGCGTTGGCCTCGGCCTCGGCGGCTAGCTCGGCCTGCAGCTGTGAATCCAGGGAGTTTACGACGTTCTGGGCTTCAGCCTGCTGAGCGTTAAGCTCGTCGACCTTCTTTTGCGTGGCGGCGACGTTCTTCTCCTGCTCGGCCTGCTTATCGGTGAGCTGCTGCTTAAGCTCCTTGACCTCTTGAATGGTCTGAGCTTGCTTATCGGAAACTTTGCCGTAGTAGAACAGACGGTTGAGCATATCGCTCAGGTCATCGACACCCGTCAGAACCTGAAGCAGGCTCAGACCGCCGGTTTTGTACTCGCCGGCGACATAGGTCGAGAGCTTGGCCTGACCATCGGCGATCTCCTGCTGCTTTTGCGTGATCTCGCCAGCAGTCTGATCGAGTGCCTGCGTCTGCGTGGCGAGCTCATCGTAAATCTGCTGAGTTTGGGTACCGATCTGCTCGAGCTTCGTACGAGCAGCGGCAAGGTCGGATGCGGTATCGGCGTAGGCAGGAGCCGCGAGGCCCAAGCCCAAAACACAAGCGAGGGTTGCCGTAGCAGCGCAGCGTGCCATGTTTTTGTGCGTGTTTGCTGTGCGCATGTAGCTTCCTTTCCAGTAACTAAGGGTAACGGCTAGTCCACCGTCACCAGGCTAAAGAGCTCCACATCGTCATCAGACGGCGTGAGCTTCTCGCGCGGGTTGAGAAACGCAAGCTCAAGGATACAACCGTAACCGACAAGCTTTGCGCCCATATCTCGCACCAGTTTACCTGTTGCCTCGACGGTTCCGCCCGTCGCGACTAAGTCGTCCAGAATCAACACGGTATCTTTAGAGCTGATAGCGTCGGCATGGATCTCAATGGAATCCGTTCCGTACTCGAGCTCGTAGCTCTGGCTCACAGTCTCGCGCGGCAGCTTGCCCGGTTTACGTGCGGGAACAAAGCCGGCGCCAAGTGCTACAGCCACCGGTACGCCAACCATAAAGCCGCGAGCCTCGGGACCCACGACCTTGGTGATTCCCATGCCGGCAAAGTGCTCGGCGAGGGAATCGGTCATGGCTTTGAGCGCCTCGGGATTGCCAAAGAGCGGCGTGATGTCTTTAAAGATGACTCCGGGCTCGGGATAGTCGGGGATGTCGACGATTTGAGATTCGAAGTCGTACATTGCATGACCTTTCAATGGGTTGCCGGATAAGCGGCAGCTGTTATTTGCCCGCGGTGGCGGTTCCGGATTGCGAAGGGGCGACGACCTTGAGCGGCTTGACGAGAGAATCCTCGTGCGAAGCCGGCGCGGATGTCTCTTCGCTTTTGGCCTTGCTGGACTCGGAGCGAGTGATTTCCTCATCGAGTGCATCGATGTCGGCGTCTTCGACCACGGCGTTGAGCGACTCAAAAACGCGGTTCTTGAGCAGCGCAGTGTGCACACCTTCCGTTAGGTCGTGAAGCTTCTTAAACGCACGCTCGAGCTTGGCGTCGCGCTCGTCATCGGAGGTATCCATTCCGAGCATGCTCACGAGCACCTGCTCAAACATCGAGGACTCGCGGTTGGCGGAAGACACGTACTGACGCAGGTTGCGCGGCTCGATATGGAAGCGTGACAGCTCGGAGCAGTAGCGGATGATTGGAAAATCGCGACCATCGACGAGCTCTCGATTCTGCGGGCTCTTGATGATGCGAATGAGGTCATTCTCGGCGAGCGAGCGGATAAATGAAATCTCGACGCCCAGCATATCGGGAATGGTCTCGATGGGATGCAGCTTTTGCTTAGTCTCCTTGGGCTCCGTCTTGAGCGGAACATCGGACAGCAAGCCCACCTCGTAGGCGAGCGTTGACAGGTCCGTGGCGTTTTCCAAGCGCTGCTTAATCACGTTGAGCGGCATGTAGCGAGTCTTCTGCAAGTGCAGAATGACCTCCAGGCGATCAACGTCCTCCTTGGAGTACTGACGGTATCCCTTAGGCGTACGATGAGGGGTAATGAGCCCCTCATCCTCTAGAAATCTTATTTTTGAGTTCGAAAGATCGGGGTATGCGCCTCGAAGTAGGTTGACGACTTGGCCGATACTCAGATAGTTGCGTTCGGCCATGCCCTACTCACCGGTTTCGATGCGCTCCGGCGTGCTCTCGTGGTAGATGAGCGTAAACGTACCGATCTGAACGGAAGAACCGTCGTGCAGCGGGGCTGCATTGACGATGGCACCGTCGACCCAGGTGCCATTGAGCGATCCCAAGTCCTCGATGCGAGCGCCGAGGCCCTCGCGAATAATGCGCGCGTGGCTGCGCGAAACAGTCATGTCGTTGAGGAAGATGCCGTTCGCGGGATCGCGGCCGATGGTGGTCACGTCGTCCTCGAGCTCAAAAGCGGCACCCGTCTGCGGACCCTTGACGATGGACAGAACGGGGGCGGTGATGCGCACGTTGGCCATGAGGTCGGGAACGGTGACGTCGCTTGAAGGCACGCGGAATACGCAGGTAGCGTCAGCAGTCTTATCATTCTGAGGCATATTGTTAACCATGTTGTC
>JAUUSS010000027.1 GCA_030841765.1 Collinsella aerofaciens
ACTAATAACCTTTTGAACGACTCTGCTTGCAGCCGGAGTGAAAAAGGTTATTAGTGGCCGGGCCCGCGACCGCCGGGACACGTACCCCCAATTAACTGTTCTTCATGACAATCGAATCCACAACATCGGCCACATTCTCGCAGCAGTCGGCGCAGTACTCCAGGAAGGCGTAGACGTCACGCCAAGCGATGACCTCGAGCGGATCCTTGCCGTTAACGTGCAGGTTGCGCATGGCGTTGATGTAGAGCTCGTCGGCCTCGGACTCGATGGTGTTGATCTGGATGACCAGCTCGCGCAGCGATTTGGACTTGCGGTAGTTGGGAAGCTCGACCATCAGGTCTTTCATGGCGCGGCAGGCGTCAGTCACCTTGTGGGCGATGACGATGGCGTCGGGATGGATGCTCTGAATGTTGGTGAAGTAGACGCGCTGCACGACGCCTTCGATACGGTCAAGCACAGTGTCGAGCGCGCAACTCATCAGGTCCAGATCCTCGCGCTCAAGCGGGGTGATAAAGGCAGTGAGCAGGGCATCCTCGAGCTCATGGTGCTTCTTGTCGGCCGCATGCTCAATCGCATGCATCTCCTCGAGCATGTCGTGGATTTGCGCGGGATCAAAGTTCTCAAAAATCTTGATGAGCAACTCTGCGGCCTGGACAGCAAGGTCGGCGCAGGCGACGTAATTGTCAAAGTAGAACGAATCGGGTTTCTTTGCCATGAGTGGGTCCTTTCGAGGCGAAGACGGGCAGGCGAGGTATTACGGTCCGGATGGACGCTCGGTTTGACTAGATGAACATCATGAACAGCTTGGCCATGACAAAGCTGATGAGTCCGCAGGCGGGGAAGGTGAAGAACCACGTGAACATCATGTCCTTGACCACGCCGAAGTTGATGGCCGAGAGGCGCTTGACGGCGCCGACGCCCATGATGGCGCAGGTTTTGATGTGCGTGGAAGACACGGGGATGCCGGTAAGGGTGGCAAGTAGCAGGTTCGCGGCGCCCGCCAGGTCGGCTGAGAAGCCCTGGTACTTTTCGAGCTTGACCATGCTCTGGCCGACGGACTTGATGATGCGCTCGCCGCCCACGCTGGTGCCGATGCCCATGGTTGCCGAGCACAGCAGCATGATCCAGATGGGGATGCCGGCGTCGCCGACGCTCGTCTGCCCGCTGGCAAAGGCGACACCTAAAAAGAGCACGCCGATGAACTTCTGTCCATCCTGCGCGCCGTGCATAAAGCTCATGGCCGCAGCGCTCGCGATCTGAGCGTATTTAAAGAAGACATTGGCGCGTCGCCTGTTGGCGGCGGCGAAAAGAATCGAGACGAGTTTGCACAGGACCCAGCCCATGACAAAGCCCAGGCCGATGGAGAGCGCCAGGCCGTAGATGACCTTCATCCACTCGTGGACGTTGACGCTGCTCGCGCCGCCGAGGGCGATAGCGGCACCGGTCAGGCCGGCGATAAGGCTGTGGCTTTGCGAGGTGGGGATGCCAAAACGCGACGCTGTGGCACCGTAGACGACGATGGAGAACAGCGCCGCGCACAGACAGGCGAGCGCCATGGTGCTGTTTCCGCCAAAGTCGACGATATGTGAGATGGTGTTGGCGACGCTCGCATTAAAGTGCGTCATGATGAGCACGCCGAGGAAGTTGAATGCGGCGCTCATGAGAATGGCGGCGCGGGCGGGCATGCAACGCGTAGTGACGCAGGTCGCGATGGCGTTGGGCGCGTCGGTCCATCCATTGACGAAGATGGCGCCCAACGCGAGGATCACGGTGACGGCAAGAACTGGGTTCGACACAATTTGGCCGAGGAAGGTTGAGAACGTTACGTCCATATATGGGCTTTCTCGAAGTTTGCAGACACGTTACAAAAACATGATAAATCGTATCACCTCCTGCGGGTCTCTTTACCGAGTTCTGATGGGAGAAGTGAACTTTTTGGCACTAAAATTGAATATTAGCCCTGTTGACCGCGGGTGTTCTTTTTGCTAACACGCCATGCGGACACGTGCGATTACTACGACACTCCAAAACCACAGTCTGTTCGCTTTACAACATGCAAACATGCGTTCGATAATAGGAGGCATGGAATATCGACAGACAGACGGCAAAACTCGGCGCGTACACAAGCAGTATGTGGACGTCGTGGCTCGCATCCTCGCGGGCGGACAAGTCGTGCCGGTCACCGTCTGCTGGGTCGACGGCCGTTGTTTTACGATCGACGAAATTATCTCGACCACCGGGTTTGGCCTGATGGTCCACGGCATCCGTACGGCAACATATAAGGTGCGTTTTGGCGGGCACGCGACCGAGTTGTATCTGGAGGACCAGACGCGCGAGCGGGCAGACGGCTCGCAGACACACGTGATGCGTTGGTGGGTCTGGGCCTTTGATCGTACGCTTGAGGGCGAGCGCCGTAGGTAAGGACGTGCGGCATTCGGGTACAATGGCAGGAATCTTGTCAGCTACTGCGCCGTTATTTGTGGCGCTTTTTGAAAGGACGAACCTATGAACGATATCCAGGGCTATCAGAACGGCCCCGTCGAGAGCGGCGCAAGCCGCGCCAAGGAGATGTCGCCGCGCGCGTACAATCTCGCCATGTCTGCCCTGATCTTCTTGGGCTTTTGCGCCATGGGCGCCGGCGCCTACTTTACGAGCACCATGTCGTTTGCGCGCATGATGATGAGCGGCGCCGCCTTGCCGCTGGTCTTTGGCTCGTTTATTTTGACCATCGTCGGCATGGTCATGATGTCGGCCGCCGCCAGCAAGCAGTCCGTGGGCCTGTCCCTTGTGGGCTACATAATCTTTGCGAGTACCTTTGGCCTGACCGCGTCGTTTGGCCTTGCCAACTACGACCTGCCCACCATCAACACTGCCTTTATCGCCACGGCCGCCATCACCTTTGTCTATGGCGCCTTGGGCGTGACGTTCCCCAAGTTTTTCCAGCGCGTATATGGCATCGGCTTTGGCATTCTGCTCGCCACTATTCTGGTTGAGATTGTGCTGATGTTCATGGGCGTCTCGCAGACCATCACCGATCTGATCGTGATCGTGGTGTTCGCCGGCTTTATTGGCTACGACACCTATGTTGCCACGACGGTGCCGCCTACGCTGCCCAACGCCGTGCTTATGGCATCCAACTTGTTCGTGGACATCATCAACGTGTTCCTGCGCATTCTGAACATCCTCGGCCGTCGCGACTAGTGGCGAATTGCGGCGGTGTTTGCCGTGCGTGTAAATCGATGCGAAAGGCGGTCCTTCGGGGCCGTCTTTTTTGTATGCGGCGGGGTATCATGGATGGGAAAAGCCGATAGCGGCAGAGACCGAGAAAGGTGACCACTTATGGCAGACGTCGACAACAGGAACCGTAACCGCAGGTCCAACCGAGCGGGTCAGCCCAATCCCAAGCGCGAGGCCCGTGCCAAGGCCGCCGAGCGTCACGTGGCAACTGTGTCCGAAGCGTGCGCCAAGGATATCGAGCGTTCGCTTGCCGGTGTTCGCGAGTTTGACGGTATGCCTGCCGGCTTTGTCGCGGCGATGAAGGCCAAGGTTCAGAGTGCTGTGGCCACCGAAGAACAGGTTGCCGAGGACGTCGAGGGCGCGGAGGCTGCCGAGGTCGAGGCGGCACCCGAGAGCGAGGCAGCGCCCGAGACCGAGGCAGCTCCTGAGCCCGTCGAGGAGCCTGCCGAGGAAATCGCCGAAGCTGAGTCCGCGCCTGCTGAGGAGCCTGCTGCGTCTCTGCCTGAGGTCACCGTGCTCGATGCCTCCGCCACGCAGGCCATCTTGGACAACGGTCGTGGCTATGCGCAGTTCTGCGACATGGCCGTGCTCGCCTTTGCCTCGTTCACCAACCCGGGCGGTGGCTATATTCAGGGTTATCTGGGCCAGGAGGCCACACTGTGCGCCGATTCGTATCTGTACAACGTTCTCGATAAGCAGCGCAAATGGTACGGCGAGAACCGTCGCCGCAACATCAACTGCGAGCTCTATCGTAACCGCGCCCTAGTGGTGCCTGCGGTGCGCTTCGACCGCAACCACGTGCATGCATACGCCGACGTGATCGTGGCCACCGCGCCCAACGTTAAGCGCGCCCGCCAGGAGTATCGCGTGAGCGACGATGCTCTGCTGGATGCCCTGCGCGACCGCATTCGCTTTGTGCTTGCCATCTGCGACGAGCTGGGTCGCGAGAAGCTCGTGCTGGGTGCTTGGGGCTGCGACAACAACGGCTTTGACGCAGAGGCCGTGGCCGAGCTCTTCCGCAAGGAGCTCGCGTCGGGCGACTTTAAGGTCAAGCAAGTCTTCTTTGCCGTGCCTTCTACGCGCTGGGATGAGGATTTTGCCAAGTTCGAGCACGTGCTGGCAAACTTCCCCGAGCGCAACGAGGAGTCCTATGCTCAGGTTGCCGCTCGCGCTGCGGCAGCTCGCGCCGCCGAGCAGGCCCAGGCTGCTACCGAGGATGATGAGGACGAGGACGATTGGCGCAAGTACCTGTAACCGGTACGTGTTGACAGATAGGTCGAGCCGGCGGGAGAGGCTGCTCCCGCCGGCTTTTTACTAAAAGGAAGGGCTTACGATGAAAAACGTTCTATGCTTTGGCGACAGCAACACCTATGGTTACGATCCGGCGGGCATGCGCGACGGCACCGCGGTGCGCTATGCGCGGGATGTGCGCTGGTGTGGCGTGGCCCAACGTGACTTAGGCGAGGGCTGGCATGTAATTGAAGAAGGCCTCAACGGCCGCACGACGGTACGCGACGACATGTGCCATCTGGACACCAATCTTAACGGCATTCGCGCGCTTCCGATGATGCTCGAGGCCCATAAGCCGCTGGACGCCATTGTGATCATGCTGGGCACCAACGACTGCAAGACGGTCTTTAACGTGACGGCTGCCGATATCGCTCGTGGCGCCATGGCGCTGATTCGCGCCGTCCGCGCGTTTCCGTGGACCGACGCTGCGCCTTGTCCGCGCATTCTGCTGATGGCGCCTATCAAGATTAAGCCGCAGATCGCCGACGTATATATGACCGATTTTGACGAGCATTCCGTAGAAGCCTCGGAACATTTTGGTGAGTACTACGCGCATGTGGCTGAGCAGTTTGGCTGCGACTTTTTGAATGCCGCCGACTTTGCCGAGCCGGGCGATATCGACTATCTGCATATGATGCCCGAAAGCCATGAGAGCCTGGGTCACGCCGTGGCAGCCAAGCTCCAAGAGATGCTCGGTGAGTAGCGCAGCCTCAAGCCACCACAAAGGGGACAGACACCTTTGTGGTGGCTTTGCCCGGGTAAACGAACGGCTTGGCTCCCATATGGGCACGGACGAGCTCATCGACCTCTTTGCCGAGGGCGATGAGCTCGTCTCCAATACCGCTTTCGAAGATTTGGATCTTGCCTATGACGTTGCGAACGGCGCGATCTTCGATGGCGTCGTGTTCCGGTCTTGCGAGTTCGATGGTGTTGACTGGAGCGGCTCGACGTTTCGCGACGTGGTGTTTCGCGGTTGCCGCTTTATCCGCTGCAACATGGAAGGCTGTTGGCTCAATCGCTGCGATTTCGTCGATTGCTCGGCACCGGGACTTAACTTGCTCAGGGCGCGTCTGTCGAGTGTGTCGTTTACATTGTGCGATTTGAGCTATGCGAACCTTTCGGAGGGACGCATTGGCCCCATGGCTGCGCGTGACACGCGTTTGACCGAGGCCGCACTCCAGGGGGCAAAGCTGAGGCAATTGTGCTTGGACGGCTGCGACCTGACGCGAATCGATGTGTTCAAGACGCTGCTTTCCGGCGTGGATGTATCGTGTTGTACGTTCGCGGCCCCTGTCGTCTCGGGCGACTACCATGAGCTGCGTGGCCTGACGGTTAATGCCGAGCAGGCGTTGGCACTCTCGGGCCTGCTCGGCATCCAACTCGCCGACGAATAGGCACCCCGGTCCTTTGCTCGACCGCTATCTAAAATCAAACCGTCGCAACATTCGATGATTTTTCGCGTTTGCGCGATTTTCATCAAATGTTGCGACGGTTTTTGGTGCAAGGTAGCCTGACCCTTTTGCACCACCTGTTTGTTTGTCTTAATCTGTAACATCTTGAGTCGATTTTGCCGAGTTGCTGTTACAGATCGAGATTATCTTCTCAGCAAAATTTGAATGTCTCGATCTGTAACAGGTGGACCGAAAAATGGACTCTAACTGTTACAGATCGAGACATTTGTTGGAGCCACCGCAAAGGTGCTTGTCCCCTTTGCGGTGGTTTTGGGCTGCGAATCTTAATACTGCCACATATGGTTGACGGGGCCGGAACCTTTGCCCATGTCAAAGCCGGCGGCCAGAGCGCCTGTCAGGTATGCCTTGCCGGCGTTGACGGAATCGGCAAGATCCATGCCCTGGGCCAGCGCGCAGGCGATGGCGGACGAGAGCGTGCATCCGGTGCCGTGCGTGTTGTCGGTCTCGATGCGCTTGTGGCGGAACCACGTGGTGAGTGGATCTCCCAGATGGTTGCCCTCGTCATCGAGTGGCGCGGGTTCGGCCAGTACATCGTTGGCCTCGTTGACAGGATGCCCACCCTTAACGAGGGATGCGCAACCAAAGCGGCGGGTGAGGAGCATGGCAGCATTTTGCTGCGTGCGCTCGGAGTCGACCTCGTAGTCGAGCAGGGCCATGGCCTCGGGAATATTGGGCGTGATAACCGTCGCTAGCGGGAACAGGCGGCGGGTGAGCGCCTCGGCGGCATCTTCGGCAATCAGCCGTGCGCCCGAGGTGGCTACCATGACGGGGTCGACTACCACGTTTGTCGCGCTCCAAGCGCTCAGGCGGTCGGCGATAACATCGATAATCTCGGCAGAGGAAACCATGCCAATCTTGACGGCGTTGGGGCGGATATCGTCAAAAACGGCATCGATCTGCGCCGCGACAATATCCGGGGAGATGTTCTGCACGGCGGTGACGCCCAGGGTGTTCTGTGCGGTGATGGCGGTGATGGCCGTCTCGGCATACAGGCGGTGCGCCGTGATGGTCTTGATGTCGGCCTGAATGCCGGCGCCACCGCTGGAATCGGATCCTGCGATGGATAGAACGGCAGGTACCTTACTGCGATCCATGTTCGCTCCCTTGTTCGGTCGGAATCAAATGGGTCTATAAGCCAGCATTATAAAGATGCCCGGGCTGACTCTATGTCGAACCCGGGCGGGCGATGCAATCTTTACGCAAATGCAAGCAAATGTTCACATGTCAACAATTGACAGGCACCAGCTCGCCGCCAGAAGCGGCCGCGGCGACAGGGCTAGTCCTCCATGCCGAGGTCGATCGTGGTGCCCTCGAAGATCTTGTTGACGGTGCGGACGGCGCACATCTTGCCACACATAGTGCAAGTGCCCTCGGTGGCGGCGGGGGACTCCTCGTAGCGCTTCTTGCCCGTAACCGGGTCGAGCGCGCACTTCCACATGGCGTCCCAGTCGAGCTTGCGGCGTGCCTGGCCCATCTTGTCGTCCATGTCGCGGGCGTGGGGCACCTTTTTGGCGATGTCGGCGGCGTGTGCGGCGATCTTGGTGGCCATGAGGCCATCGAGCACGTCCTGGGCGTTGGGCAGGCACAGGTGCTCGGCCGGCGTCACGTAGCACAGGAAGTCGGCACCGGAGCTGGCGGAGATGGCGCCACCGATGGCGGCGGTGATGTGGTCGTAACCCACGCCGATATCGGTCACCAGCGGCCCGAGCACATAGAATGGGGCGTTGTGGCACAGGCGCTTCTGCAGTTTCATGTTGGCGGCGATCTCGTCGAGCGCCATGTGACCCGGGCCCTCGACCATGACCTGGACGCCGGCGGCCCAGGCGCGCTTGCACAGCTTGCCCAGCTCGATCATCTCGGCGGTCTCGGTTGCGTCGTTGGAGTCGTAGAGGCAGCCCGGGCGGCAGGAGTCGCCAAGCGAAATCGTCACGTCGTACTCGTGGCAGATCTCGAGCACCTCGTCGTAGAACTCGTAGAAGGGGTTCTCATTGCCGGTGACCTCCATCCAGCCAAACAGCAGCGAGCCGCCGCGGCTGACGATGTTCATGAGGCGGCCGGTCTCCTTAAAGGTCTTGATGACCGACTTGTTGATGCCGCAGTGGATGGTCATGAAGTCCACGCCGTCCTCGGCGTGCGCGCGAACGACCTCGAGCAGGTCGTCCTTGGTGAGCTTGACCAGCGGCTTTTCCATGTAGCCGATGGCGTCGTACATGGGGACGGTGCCCACCATAAGCGGCGTCTCGTCGATGAGCTGCTGGCGGAACTGGCGCGTCTTGCCCGAGTTGGAGAGGTCCATGATGGCGTCGGCGCCAAAGTCCTCGGCAATCTTGACCTTCTTCCATTCCTCGGCGGCATCGGCCTTGTCGCCCGAGATGCCCAAGTTCACGTTGACCTTGGTGGATAGGCCCTCGCCGACACCAAAGGCGCGCATGCCCTTTTTGATATGCACGATGTTGGCGGGAATGGCGATGCGGCCGTCTGCCACGCGCTCGCGGATGTACTCGGGGTCGCGATGCTCGCGCTCGGCGACCTCTTTCATCTGAGGTGTGATCTGCCCAGCGCGGGCGAAGTCGATTTGTGTGACGAGCTTGGGCTCGGTCTGTGTGCTCATTGGCACGGCTCCCTTCGTTGGCATTACCCATATCAGGTTTGCGGGTCAGGGCGGGCGCGCCCAGTCTCAGCCTGCCGTCTTGTCCTGCAAGCTCCCCGTTTATGTGGTGGGCTCAAGTATAGCTCGAATGGGTACGATTGACGCGATGAGCATGCCCGTGGGGAGGCGAACATGGAAGACAAGCATCTATATCGAGAGACACAATGGGACGTATCGGCCGAGGAGGGCCGTGCACACCATGGGTTGGTCGCGATTGGCTTTGCGGTGCTTGCCGTGCTGGTGATTGCCTTTTGTATTTGGACGTTTGGCGGTCGCGGCGGCGCCGCCTGGGAGTTTGAGGCCGACGAGGGCCTGCCGATTATGACGGTGAGGAGTACTGGCGGTAATGCCAATACGCTCGCCGTTCCGGGCGATTATTGGTACCCGTGCGATGAGTTTGTGCAGTTGCAGCTGAGTGGTGGGTCTATTCCTGGTGAGGAAATCGAACGCGTGACGTATGATGCGACGTTCAAAACGTTGACGGTGAAGCTCAAAGATCAAGGGGATGTGCCCACGACGATGGATATCGCGCTGACGGAATGGCGCCTGGAGCCCCCGTCGGGTGTTGCGGTGTCCGAGGTCGAGCACGTCAAGATTGTCTATCAGGACGGTTCGACAAACGGGATTGCAAAGGCCGACGGTCTAGCTGAATAGGTGTCGAGCCTAGCAGCCAATTCATAAAAGTTGCGGTGGAATAGTTCCTGATTGTGCGAAAAAGGCTCAAATAGGAATTATTCCACCGCAAGTTATATAGAGAAGGCTGAGCGGGTCAGTGTTGGGCGCCGGCTCTAGAGCATCTGTTCGTTGATGAACACGAGGGTGCCTAGGTATGAGAGCTCGGGGATGTGCCGATAGCCGATGTTGAATGCGGTAAGTTCGCTTGCATCCTCGAGCTTGTTTTCTGCCATCCACCGCACCATGGAGCCGCGCGCCTTTTTGCTGGCGGTCGACCGTTGGATGGGCTTCCCGTTGCGGATACCCTCGCCAAAGAGGCATGTGACGGCCGTGGCGTCGTCCGCGAGGTGGGGCAGAACGGCTTTAGCGTACTCTACGCTGGCGAGGTTGACGATCGTGGTGTTTGAGCCTGCCGGGGCGATAGCCCGCGCGAGCTTGTCGCTCCAAAACGCGTAGAGGTCTCGGGCATCGTCAACGGCGAGCTTCGCGCCCATCTCCAGCCGATACGGTTCGACGGCATGAAAGGGGCGTACGCATCCGTAAAGGCCGGAGAGGATCCACAGATGGTCTTGCAGCCATGCGAGCTGCGCGGAATCCATCACCTCGGGTGCCATGCTCTGGTATTGAATGCCGTGATAGGACATGACGGCAGGGGAGAGGTGACGGGCGAGTGCGGGATTGTCGAGATCGCCGCTTTTCAGGATGGGCCCGAACTCATGCAGGGTGTTGAGGCAAGGCCCCAGCAGTTTGTCACTCACGTTCCACAGCGCCTGCAGACCGCCGCTGCCTTCATTCCGCTCGATATCTAGCAGTGCGCGGTGGAGGCGAGAAGTCTCGCGCACAAAGGGTGGGATGCCCAGGATTTCAAAAGCATCTTGGGCCGCGCGCATCTGCTTGGCGGGCGAAATGATGACCTGCAGCATGGACTCTCCTCTGCCAAAAAGGAAGTTGCGGTGGAATACGGTCTGTTTTGGCCGTTTATGGGCCAGTTTAGTCCGTATTTCACCGCAACTGATGAAGGGTTGGTTAGGCTCGCTCGATGAAGGCCTTGTAACCGCGATATGCCTCGTAGATGTCGGCCTTGTTGGCGACCTCCCACAGGGCGTGCATGGACAGGACGGCAACGCCGGAGTCGATGACGTTCATGCCGTACTTGGCCATGATGTAGGCGATGGTGCCGCCGCCACCAGCGTTGACGCGGCCGAGCTCGCAGGTCTGGAAGTCCACGCCGGCCTCGTCCATGATGTCGCGGACGAGGGCCACATACTCGGCGTCGGCGTCGTTAGAGCCGCCCTTGCCGCGGCTGCCCGTGTACTTGTTAAAGCACAGGCCGCGACCCATGAAGGCGGCGTTCTTGGTCTCGAACTTGCCGGCATAGCCCGGGTCGAAGCCGGCGGACACGTCGGAGGAGAGCATACGGCTGCGGGCGAGCGCGCGGCGCAGAGCCAGCGGGCTGTCCTCGCCGGCGAGCATCATGATCTCGGCGACGGTGTTCTCGAAGAAGCGACTCGTCATGCCGGTGGCACCCACGGAACCGATCTCCTCCTTGTCGACGATGAGCGTGATGCTTGTGCGCTCCACGTTGGTGACGTTGATCTGGGCGAGCATGGAGGGGTAGGCACAGACGCGGTCGTCATGGCCATAGCCCAGAATCATGGAGCGGTCGAGGCCCATGTCGCGGGCGGGGCCGGCGGGCACGACCTCGATCTCGGCGGAGAGGAAGTCCTCCTCCTCGACGTCGTACTGCTCCTTGAGGATATCCAGGAACATCTGCTTGACGGGCTCCTTGGGGGCGTCCTTGTCGTCCTCATCGAACTTGACGGGACGGCCGCCCACGATCACGTCGAGGATCTCGGCGTCGACGGCGTCTTTGGCAGGCTTAGACATCTGCTCGCTCGAGAGATGGATCAGCAGGTCGGAGATGGTAAAGACCGGATCGTCCGCCTTGTCGCCGATATTGATGTCGACGGTGGTACCGTCCTTTTTGCAGATGACGCCCACGAGTGCGAGCGGGGAGGCTACCCAGTGGTAGCTCTTGACGCCGCCGTAGTAGTGCGTGTCGAGATAAGCCATGTCGCCGGCCTCGAAGGCGGGGTTCTGCTTAAGGTCCAGGCGCGGCGAGTCCACGTGCGCGCCCAGGATGTTAAAGCCCTGCTCGAGCGGGGCGGTGCCCAGATTGACGAGCATAAGGTCCTTGCCGTGGTTAGCGGCATACACCTTGTCGCCTGCCTTAAGCTCGCGGCCTGCGGCGATTACGGTCTCCAGGTCGACGTATCCCGCCTCCTCGGCCATCTTGATGCCGGCCTTGACGCACAGGCGCTCGGTCTTGTTCTCACTCAAAAACTGCTTATAGCCGCGGCAAAGCTCCTCGAGCTCCTCGATTTGCTGTGGCGTGTACTTTTTCCATGCGCAGGGACGCTCCATGACGCAGGCTCCTTTCGGATCGATCGTGCTGGTTGATGTACCGTGAGCCATCGTATCACGCGCGGGCTCACGGTGGCGGGGGAGCTTGATGTGAGGTGGCCGCGGGGCGGGGAGCGTGTAAACTGGAGTGAGCAAACCGTGCCCAGCCCAAAGCGAGGTGTTCAATATGTCTGACAAGCGCCGCACCTTTGCCGTTATCGACGGCAACTCGCTCATGCATCGCGCCTTCCACGCCGTGCCGCCGACCATGAACGCGCCGGACGGTCGCCCCACCAACGCGATCTTTGGCTTTCTGAACATGTTTCTCAAGATGATCGATGCCTTTAACCCCGACGGCGTCGTCGTGGCGTTTGACAAGGGTAAACCGCGCGTGCGCATGGAGATGCTGCCGCAGTATAAGGCGCAACGCCCGCCCATGGACCCCGATCTGCATGCGCAGTTCCCTATGATTAAGGAGCTGCTCGCCGCGCTCAACGTGCCGATTCTGCAGTCCGAGGGCTGGGAAGGCGATGACATCCTGGGAACCATGGCGCGCCTGGGTGAAGAGGCCGGCTGCGACATGCTACTGGTGACCGGCGACCGCGACATGTATCAACTCGTGACCGAGCACGTCAACGTGGTCTCGACCCGCAAGGGCCTGTCCGACGTGGCGATTATGACGCCCGAGAGCGTGGACGACCTGTATCACGGCATTACGCCGGCGCTCGTGCCCGATTTTTACGGTCTAAAGGGCGATACGTCCGACAACATCCCCGGTGTACCGGGCATCGGTCCCAAGAAGGCGAGTGCGCTCATTGCGAAGTACGGTAGCCTGGACGAAGTCATCGCGCATGCCGATGAGGTCAAGGGCAAGATGGGCGAGAACCTGCGTGCACACATCGATGACGCACTACTGAGCCGCAAGGTTGCGACAATTCGCACCGATGCGCCCGTCGAGCTCGACTTTGAGGCGACGTCCTTCCCGGCGTTTTCTGCCGATGAGGTTTCCGCGGCGCTGGGTACGCTTGGTATCACCGCCATGCAGAACCGTTTCTTGGCGCTGATCGGCGGCGAGGGCGGGGCTGCTGCCTCCAGTGTGTTTGAGATACCTGCTATGGTTCGCGCAGCCGCCGGCGATGCCGACGCGCTTGGTGCCGTTGCGGCTGAGGTCTCCCGCGCGATTGATGCCGGCGAGTGGGTCGCCGCCGTGGTGGACGACGACAAGGAAGAGGGCGCGCTCTTTGGGCTGACGCGCACGCTGTGGTTGGCGACGTCCAAGGGCCTGTTCGCGCTCGAGGAGGGCGACAGCTGTGCGGCGGCTGAGGTTGAGGGCTTCAACTTCGCTCACGGTGTGATCGCCGGCGTGCTTGCGAGCCTGTTTATGGAGGGCCGCGTGGCGAGCCCGGATACGAAAGCGCTGCTGCACGAGCTTTCGCCCATCGATTCTTCTGAGCCCGAGCTCATGGATCCGCTCGCTGCCGATTCCACGCGTATCTTCGATACCGTGGTCGCTGCCTATCTGCTGGATTCCGATCGCTCCGAGTTCGATGAGGCATATCTGGCCGATACCTATCTGCAGATGGCGTTGCCTGCGGCGCGCGGTGCAGAGGGTGCTGGTGAGGACGCTCCGGCGCCTGCCGCCCGTACTGCGGCTCTGACGCTGGCGCTCGTGGCGCCGTTGCGCGAGTGCATGGCCCGTGAGAACGCCGCCAACGTGTTCGATGGCATCGAGATGCCGCTCGTTCCGGTACTTGCCAAGATGGAGCGCGCGGGCATGCTCGTGGACCCCGACCGCCTGCACAGTCTGTCCGAGGGTCTGGCGACCCAGATCACCGAGGTCGAACGAAGCATTCGCGACCTTGCCGGTGACGAGACCTTTAACATCGGCAGCCCCATGCAACTTTCGCATGTGCTCTTTGATGTGATGGGCCTTCCGACCAAGGGTCTCAAAAAGACCAAGCGCGGTTACTATTCGACCAATGCCAAGGTACTGAGTGATCTTGCCCGTGACCACGAGATTGTTCGTTTGATCTTAGACTGGCGCGAGAAGTCCAAGATCAAGTCAACCTATCTGGACACGTTGGGCCCGCTGCGCCGCGGTGACGGTCGTGTGCACACCACGTACAACCAGACCATCACCGCGACGGGGCGTCTGTCTTCGAGCGACCCTAATCTGCAAAACATTCCGACGCGCTCGGAGCTGGGGCGTACCGTCAAGACGGCGTTTTCGGCAGGCGAGGGAAGCGTCTTTTTGGCGGTGGACTACTCGCAGATCGAGCTGCGTCTGCTGGCACATCTCTCGGGTGACGAGCACTTGGTGCGCGCCTTTAACGAGGGCGAGGACTTCCATGCCGAGACGGCGGCGCGCGTGTTTGGTGTGCCGGTGTCCGAGGTAACGCCCGACCTGCGCAGTCGCGCCAAGGCCGTGAACTTTGGCATCGTGTATGGCCAGCAGGCCTACGGCCTGTCGCAGTCGCTGCATATCTCGATGGCCGAGGCGCGCGACATGATCGACCGCTACTACGAGGCCTACCCGGGCGTGCGTACGTTCCTCGACAACGTGGTGGCACGCGCCAAGCAGACGGGCTACGCCGAGACCATGTATGGCCGCAGACGCCATATTCCCGAGCTCAAGGCCAAAAACCCGCAACTCCGCGGCTTTGGCGAGCGCACGGCCATGAACCACCCCATGCAGGGAACCGCCGCCGACATCATCAAGATCGCCATGGCCCGCGTAAGCCGCCGCCTGGAAGAGGAAGGCTTTGCCGCCCACATGATCCTGCAAGTGCACGACGAACTGGACTTTGAGTGCCCCATCGACGAAGTCGAGCGCCTAACCACCATGGTCCGCGACGTCATGGAACACGTAGTAGACCTCCGCGTCCCCCTAATTGCCGAAGCCAGCACCGGCATAACCTGGGCCGACGCCAAATAGGGAAGTGCCCACAACCCCAAAGTAACCAAAACAGAGGGGAGCCCCTTCCAAAAAGGGGCTCCCCTCTGTTCAAATAAATTCAGCCAAGTATCTAGACACTCAAGAGGCCATCTTGGCGGCAAGTAAAGTCAACATGGCCATGCCCGGGGCCGACCGCTTGATTTTTGTAGATTCCGCACGAGCCGAAGAGCACTAAATGTGCTCTTCGTGCGAGCCCAGGACTTGACCGAGCAAAAATCAAGCGGTCGGCCCCGGGCATGGCGACGGGATAGATTAACGAGCCGCCAAGATGGCGTCGATGAGCGTCAGTACGCCCCCGTCGTTGTTGCTCGGAATGTGCCACTTGGCGTGCGCGTTCATGTGCTCTTCGGCATTGTCCACGATAAAGCTGTGACCGACGCGCTCCAGCATGGGGATGTCGTTGTACGTATCGCCCACGGCGGCGGCGTCGGCAATATCGATGCCCAGGTGCTCGCACAGGTGCGCGACGCCGGCGCCCTTGTCGACACCCAGGTTCATAAAGTCGATCCACTCGCGCCCGGCGTTGGTGACGTAGAGCTTGTCCGAGAACTCGGGGCTATAGGTCTCGCGGAAAGCGGGCTCGGCGTCGTAGCCGGGGAAGAAGACCGAAATCTTGTTGGACTCGAAATCAATGCCCTCAAAGCTGTCGACGTAGTTGATTGTGTTGTAGTAGACGCTGATCTCGTCGTGGTATTGATGGTCGCGGGCAAGCACGTAGAACTCGTCGAAGCAGCACAGGACGGGGACAGCGCGAGGATCCTCCGAGGCACGGTTCAAGACCTGCTGATACAGCTCCACGTCAATATTGCTTTTATAGATATAGCTGCCGCGATAGATCACGCAAGCTCCGTTGTCGGGACAAAAGGCGAGGCGGTTCTTGATGCCCTCGAACATCTCCTCGAGCTTGGGGGCGGGACGTCCGCTGGCGGGGCAGAATACGATGCCGGCGTCGGCGAGCTTGTCCAGGCGCTCATCAAGACCCTGGGGCAGCACACGCTCGTCGGTCAGCAGCGTCTTGTCCATATCGACGGCGAGAATCTTAATGTTGCCGATGTTGGCGTCCGATTCGTAAGTTTGCATAAAAGCGAGCCTTTCGTTTCGAGATTGTTTCAGACGTTATAACCATCAACTCGTAGTCGAGCGTATTTTCGCAGGAACGGAGCGTGTTTGCACCACGCTTCACAAAGTAATGAAAAAACTTTTCAGAAATTTGAATTTGTCGCTTGTGCAGCGTGCACTTTATCGTAATATAGCGAACATCGAAAACGGAGACGGCAAAAGAGCCGTTTACCGAGGAAAAGGTACCGTTTGCGATATTTGAATTGCGCCCGGCGATACGTGAGAGGAGAGGCAGATGCAGTTCGTAAAGATCATCACCACTGCAGACAATGCCATCCGACGCCAGCGCGCAATTTCCCGACGACGATAACAATCGTCTCTGTCCGCATGGGGCGAATTGCCTCAACAGAGTCATTTTGAGGTCGTTGGGTTTTAGCACGACATTGCTGCATGTTTCTAGGGCATGTATGTGCTGATTTTTGCTATTTAACCTGATATTGCACGGTATATGACCTTGAAATGACTTGCAACTGACCGATGTTCTAACTAGCTACCAAGGGCGAAAGGAAACAGCCATGAGCAAGGAAAAAGTCGTTCTCGCATATTCCGGTGGTCTTGATACATCCGTATGTGTCAAGTGGCTCCAGGACGAGAAGAATCTCGATGTCGTTTGCGTCTGCGGCAACGTGGGCCAGGAAGAGACCGGACTGGATGCCAAGAAGCAGAAGGCGCTCGACCTGGGCGTTCTCGATTGCCAGGTGCTCGACCTGCGCGACGAGTTCTCCGATGAGTTCCTGACCAAAGCCATCGCCGCAAACTCCATGTACGAGAATAAGTATCCGCTGCTCTCCGCCCTGTCTCGCCCGCTGCTTGCCAAGAAGCTTGTTGAGGTCGCCCACGAGTTTGGCGCGACCTACGTCGCCCACGGCTGCACTGGCAAAGGTAACGATCAGGTCCGTTTTGAGGCCGCCGTCAAGGCCCTCGACCCCGAGCTCAAGGTTATCGCCCCGGTGCGCGAGTGGGACCTGAAGTGCCGTCCCGACGAGGTCGCCTATGCCCACGCCCACAACGTGCCGGTTCCCGAGGGTGCCAACGACAACCCCTACTCCATCGACGACAACCTGTGGGGTCGCGCCATCGAGTGCGGTCACCTGGAGGACCCTTGGAATGAGCCGCTCGATGACGCTTGGGTTATGACCAAGAACCCCGAGGACACGCCTGACACCCCGACCTATACCGAGATCGAGTTTGAGGCCGGCAAGCCTGTCGCCGTCGACGGCAAGAAGATGAAGCTCTCCGAGATCGTCATCGCCCTCAACAAGATTTCGGGCGACAACGGCTTTGGCCGTCTTGACCTGGTTGAGGATCGTCTGGTGGGCCTCAAGAGCCGCGAGTGCTATGAGGTTCCCGGCGCCCTGACGCTCATCACCGCCCACAAGGCGCTCGAGGACATCTGCGTCGAGGGCGACCTGCTCAAGACCAAGATCAAGCTCGAGCAGGATTGGGCCACCGCCGTGTACAACGGCCAGTGGTACAGCCCGCTCAAGAACGCGCTCGACGCCTTTATGGCCGATACCCAGAAGTTCGTGACCGGCACTGTCCGTCTGAAGTTCTTTAAGGGCAACTGCCATGTCGTCGGCCGCAAGAGTCCCTTCAGCCTCTACGACTACGGCCTGGCTACCTACGACCGCGACACCACGTTTGACGAGAAGGCCAGCGCCGGCTTTATCGAGATCGATACGCTGTCGCTCAAGACGTGGGCAAAGGTCCAGGGCCCCAGCTCTGCTGCCGCCCAGGCCTAGCGCCTCCTTCCCTTGGTATCCGCGCGGCCCATCCGCGTGATACATAACGGGCGCACGGGGTCCCTACCTTTCGTTATGCTTGCTGACACTTCTTAACATCGGTGGCCCCTACGTTCCGCCCGCATATATGATGCCGCGACTGTGGCTGAGTCCGAGCCCCGCCGGGGTTGTCCGGCGGGGCTCCTTCTATCAATTTGGCGGCTCTGCGCCTATATATGAGGAGTATCCATTATGTTCAATGCTATCGCGCATGCTTTACTTGCCCTCGCGCCCGAGTTCGATGCTGCAAGGGTCGAGGACGTCCCTATGAGCCTGAAGGCCTGGATCGATGGTTCGCAGGGCAACATCCGGAGGGAGACGTTGGGCGCCAAGTGCATGGCGCGTCACTTCTTTGCAAATTAGCCACATGGCCTCGCGCGCGGCAGGGAGTGTGTAAAACTAGCGGTTGATAAATCGCTTTAGCGACAGGGCACATTGCTTTGGACGCTTGTTTTGGTATTTGGAGAAAGGAGACGGTTCCATGGCTCTTTGGGGCGGTCGTTTTGAGGCGGGCGTGGCCGAGGTCACGCAGGAGTTTGGCGCGTCGCTGCCGGTCGACAAACATCTCTATAAGCAGGATATCGCCGGCTCTAAGGCGCATGCCAAGATGTTGGCCGCCCAGGGCATCATCAGTGCCGAGGACGAGCAGGCGATTGCCAAGGGCCTGATCGGAATCGAACAGGATATCGATGCCGGCAACTTTACCTTCGACATCAACGATGAGGACATTCATATGTCCATCGAGAGCGAGCTGACGCGTCGCATCGGCGAGGCTGGCAAGCGCTTGCATACTGGGCGTTCGCGCAACGACCAGGTGGCGACCGATACGCGCCTGGGCGTCAAGGCGCTGGCCAAGGAGCTCATGGAGGCCAATCTTGAGCTGCGCCATGTGCTGGTGGATGCGGCCAAGAAGTACGACAAGGTGATTCTGCCGGGCTACACGCACATGCAACATGCTCAGCCCGTGCTGCTGTCGCATCACCTGCTGGCGTATTCCTGGATGTTCGCGCGCGACTTTACGCGTTTGAAGGCCGCCTTTGATGCTGCCGACAACTGCCCGCTGGGTGCCGCTGCGCTTGCCGGTACGAGCTATCCGCTCGATCGCCAGATGACGGCTGCCGAACTTGGCTTTGCGGGCGTGATCCCCAACTCGCTCGATGCCGTTTCCGACCGTGATTTTCTGCTCGATCTGCATTACGCCGGATCCGTCATGGCGATGCACCTGTCGCGTCTTTCCGAGGAGATCGTACTGTGGTCGAGCTCCGAATTTGGCTTTATCACGCTTTCCGACTCGTACTCCACTGGCTCGTCCATCATGCCGCAGAAGAAGAACCCCGACTTTGCCGAGCTTATCCGCGGCAAGAGCGGTCGCGTGTACGGCAACCTGGTGCAGCTGCTGGTAACCATGAAGGGCCTGCCGCTTGCTTATAACAAGGACTTGCAGGAGGACAAGGAGGGCGCGCTCGATACCGCCCATACGCTCATGCAGTGCCTGTCCGTTATGGCTGGAATGATTTCGACTTGGACCGTCAACGAGGATGCCATGGCGCGCGAGTGCGGCGTGGGGCACCTTGCCGCCACCGATGTTGCCGATTACCTGGCCAAGCGTGGCCTGCCGTTCCGCGAGGCACATGCCGTGGTGGGCCATCTGGTCCTGATGTGCGAGAAGCGCGGCTGCAATCTTGAGGACCTGCCGTTTGAGGTGTTCCAGGAGGCAAGCCCGCTCTTTGAGCGCGACATTACCGAGGCGCTCGATATCCCGTCGATTGTCGCCGCGCGCACGACCGAGGGCGGCACCGCTCCTGCTGCCGTTGCCGTGCAGTTGCAGCGTGCCGAGGCACAGCTCGTGGCTGACGAGGGCGTGTTTGGATCGCTGACCAAGGTCGTCGAGATGGGTCACGGGGCAAAGTAGAGGTTTGGCTGAAGCCGTTTTGGCCATGTATTGATAAATCGTTTTCGCTTTACGGGCGCCTGCTGATGTGGGAGCCCGTATTTTGTTGCTATGGGGGAGGGGCTTGTCGAGAACTTCTGTAGGACCTTTGGGCAGGTTGTGAAGGGGATACGTTCGCGGGCGGCAACCGACCGCCTGCTCTGTTCGGCGCGGTTGATGGGCGGTCGGATGGTACTCTAATCGGGCTTCGAAACAGAAGTGACACATATGGAGCGCTTTAATAAATTGCAACGTTTCAATAAACAGCTTTTTGTTTAACTGCAGCTAAAACTCTGTTACGATGCAGTCCAGGCGGGTGCCGGAATGGGACTTGGGCACGCGCGAACCTACTTGAAAGGCTACTTTTATGGCTATCGAGAAGACCTTCATCATGATTAAGCCCGACGCCGTGCGCGACCGCAAGATCGGCGAGATCGTTGCTCGCATTGAGCGCAGCGGCCTTGTCATCGAGCGCATGGAGATGACCACGCTCGAGCGCGCTACCGTCGAGGAGCACTACGCCCATCTGGCCGACAAGCCCTTCTTTGGCGGTCTCTGCGACTTTATGACGAGCGGTCCGGTCGTCAAGATGGTCGTTTCCGGTCTCTCCGCTGTTGCTAAGATGCGCACCCTCATGGGCGCTACCAACCCGCTTGAGGCTGCTCCTGGTACCATCCGCGGCGACTTTGCCGTCGATGTCAACGCCAACGTGATCCACGGCTCCGACTGCCTGGAGAACGCCGAGATTGAGATCAAGCGCTTCTTTGGCTAAACCAGCTTTGACTCCTTAAAGCTGTTAGCGTGTGGCTTGGGCGCCGCGGAACTCCATCCGCGGCGCCCTTTTATTCCAAAATCTATGCAGGGGCCCGCTCGGACATGTGTTCCGAGCGGGCCCCTGCTGTTAGCTTGTGGCACTGAATAGTTTAGGCTTCGTCGACGATCTTAAGGGCGCGCGTGTGATCGATCTCGTTGAGGAGGTTAACGCGACGCTCGTGACGACCGCCCTCAAACTCGGCGTCGAGCCACTCGTCGACGATCATCTTGGCGAGCTCGGAGCCCACGACGCGGGCGCCAAAAGCGAGCACGTTGGTATTGTTGTGCATGCGGGAGAGCTTGGCGCTGAAGGGCTCGGAGCACACGACGGCGCGTACGCCCTCGACCTTGTTGGCAGCCAGGCTGATACCGACGCCGGTGCCACAGATCAGGATGCCTAGATCGACGTCGCCGTTGGCAACGGCCTTACCCACCTTGTAGCCGGCGATGGGGTAGTCAAAGCTCTCGGAGGTGTCGGTGCCAAAGTTCACGACCTCGCAGCCGCGCTCCTTCAGGTGCTCGGAGATGATGTTCTTGAGCTCGACGGCGGCGTGGTCGTTACCGATACCGATCTTCATGGATAGTTCCTCTCTGGTCTGTGCGGCGAGATTGCTAAAGGTTTTACCGCGTTCGACTGCATGATAGCGCGACTTTTGTGTAAACGCTTGGGCGTTTTTTGGTCAAACGCTTTAGCATGCAACAAGACCGGTTTCTCATGAATGAATGCCGTCAGTTTGCGCCTGAATGCCGTCTACCGGAACCTGGGTTGCGGTTTTTGATGCATTGTTATCAAATAAAAGAGCTAATTATTATTGAGAGCCCAGCCCGTTATACAAGTAGGAGATACCTATGCCTGCCGATTCCCTTCGTGATGCCGCGTTTTGCGATGTTTTGAACCGCGAACTTGTTTGTGCACTCGGCTGCACCGAGCCCATTGCCGTTGCTTATGCAGCGGCGCTGGCGAGCCAGACGCTCGGTTGCGAACCCGATCATATGGATGTTGCCTGCTCGGGCAACATCATCAAGAACGTCAAGAGCGTGACCGTGCCCAACTCGGGCGGTATGCACGGTATTGAGGCCGCGGCCGTGCTGGGTGCCGTGGGCGGCGACGCCAAGAGCGCGCTCGAGGTGCTCGAGAGCGTCGATGACGCGGACCGCGCCCGCGTGGCCGAGCTGCTTGCCGATGCGGACTACTGCGATGTGTCGCTTGTCGAGGGTGTGCCCAACCTCTACATCAAGGTGACTGCGACGGCCGGGGGCCATACCGCGGTCGTCGAGATTACCGATCACCACACTAATGTCACGTGCCATACGCTCGACGGTATTCCGGTATGCGGTAAGTCGGCGGGGGAGTGCGCCGCCTGCGCCGAGCGCGTGGTGGCCGAGCGTGCGGCAGATAACGCCGACACGCCCATGTCGATCGAGACCATCATCGACTTTATCGAGGACGGTGACATTGAGGACGCCCGCGCTGCCGTTGAGCGTCAGATTGAGCTGAATGGCGCGATCAGTGCCGAGGGTCTCGCGCACGCTTGGGGCGCCGAGGTGGGCCGTACGCTGCTGGGTGCTCGTGCCGATGACGTCGCCTGCCGCGCCCGTGCCCGTGCGGCCGCCGGGTCCGACGCCCGCATGAACGGTTGCGCGCTGCCGGTCGCCATTGTGTGCGGCTCGGGCAATCAGGGCATTACCTGCGCATTGCCCGTCATGGAGTATGCCGAGTACCTGCGTTGCGACCACGAGCGCCTGGTGCGCGCCGTGATGCTGTCCGATCTTATCGCCGTGCATATCAAGAGCTATATTGGTGCGCTTTCGGCGTTTTGCGGTGCTATTTGCGCTGCGTGCGGCGCCGGCGCTGCGATTACCTGGCTGTGCGGTGGCACGCGCGAACAGATTGGCGCGACCGTCTCGAACACGCTCGGTAACGTGGGCGGCATCGTGTGCGACGGCGCCAAGGCGAGCTGTGCCGCCAAGATCTCGGCTGCCGTCGATGCGGCGATTCTGGGCCATGATATGGCCATGCAGGGTCGCGGCTTCCGCGCCGGCGAGGGCCTGATCCAAGATACCGTTGAGCAAACAATCGCCAGTATGGGCTACGTAGGCCGCGTGGGCATGAAGGACACCGACATCGAGATCCTCAACATCATGATCGGCAAAACCCAGGTGTGCTAGTTACGCGGTTTTACCAAACCGCGTAACCAGTCGACGCTGCAAATGCCCCTAAGCGGCAATCTGCCTTTCAATCGTCGGGCATGGCCACAAGGCCTATGCCCTCCTCTTTCAAGGCACATTGCTCGCTTAGGGGCATTTTCGCTGACTTGTGCTCAACCTGCGGCGATATTTGGTTTGGAGCGAGGGGTCCTACGACAGTTCGTCGGCTACTTGGTGTTCGTAGAAGGCTTCGATTACGGCGTTAAAGTCGCGGGCGAAGTCTTCCATGGTTCCGCGCCAGGTGGCTCGGCCGGGTTTTCCCTGGCCAACATAGGCAGTTTGAATGCCGCAGGCGGGACTGGGGAAGTCGCGCTTGGGATCGTTGCCCACCCTAAGGACCGCGGGTGGCTCGAGCCCCATCACCTGAAGCTGCTCTCG
>JAUUSS010000028.1 GCA_030841765.1 Collinsella aerofaciens
CAAATCATCAACAATCGCGGGCGTGCGCACTGCTGCGGCGAGCCTGAGGTCGCACGCAGTGCACCAGCAGGCGATGGTCGTTTACGCCGTAGGGCGTGCAGGTGACAAGCGTCACCTTGTCGGCGCCGGGCTCGATGGTCAGCGACTCCATCTCCTCGGGCAGCACCACCTCGGAGTCCACCATCTTGTAGGCGAGCGTCTTGTTCATGGTGTGAAGCAGCACCAGGTCGCCGGGCTCCAGCGAGTGGATGTCGTCGAACATGCTCAGGTTGCGCATGCCCGAGTGCGCGGTGAGCACGCAATGCGTCGAGGTGCCGCCCACCGGCAGGCTCGTGCCCTCCAGGTGGCCGACGCCCGCCATGAGGACTTCTTCGCTCGTGCCGTGGTAGATGGGCATGCTCACGTCGATGGAGGGGATCTCGACCCAGCTCATCATGGGGTCGCGGTCAAAGATGAGCTGCTGGGCGTAGGGCTCGATCTGGTCGGCGGGGAGCTCGGTGGCCTCGCCCGCCAGCTGCTCGTTAAAGGAGCGCGCCTGGAGCAGGATGCGCTCGCGCTCCTCGGCAGACAGCGCGTCCACGGTGCTGGACACCGTGCTGATCTGGTTGAACACGCCCGAGGCCTCGAGCCGGTCCAAGATCCACGGCCAGGTCATAAGGCCCACGCCAATAAGGATGATGACGATGGTGATGAGCCGGTCGGCCCAGCGCGGCAGCCGCTTGCGGCGGCGCTTGGGCTTTGGTTGAGGTTTGGGCTGAGGGCTTGAGCCACCGTTGGCCGCGGCGTTATCGCTCTTCATGTGTTTGGCACCCTGCGCCATCGCCGATCACTCCTTTACAGCTCAAGTTGTCTAAACAAATAATAGCCGATTCGCGAGCCCCTACCCCGGACAACGCAGCCAGACTGCATTATCCGGACTACCTAACCTCGCTCAACCAATCAGGCCATATGTTGCTTTCATCGTCTCGACTAGCTGTGTCGTCGTTACGCCCGCAACCCCGATCTGCTTCAGATTGATGTCACTCGCCTCACAGTCTTTAACAAACGCAAGCATATCGTCCTTCAGCTCTTCGACTAGGTTGACACCCGCCGACTCACCAAGCAGCTGAGCAAGCCTCAGCGCATCGCGTTTATGCTTTTTGACCTTCCTCGAGTCAACGTTCTCCCCGGCTTCCCTTCTAGCTTTTAGGTCGAGATACGCCTTCGCTTTGAACGGGACAATGTATTCCGTATCCAGGACCGAAACACCGTCTACTGTCCGAATTCCCTGAAGAAACAAGCTGTAGTAGGCATCGTCCAACAAAATAGCCGAAAGACTGCTTATGTTTTCATCAACGTGAATTGGCGTCACATCAACTCCCTCACGACCCTTTAGAAAGTCGGGGCACTTCGCGAAGAGCTCGATCATATGGGGATAACCCGGCCTCTTTGGTTCCGTAAACCGATAAAAACACGAGGCTTCGCTTTCACCCCAGCCGCAGCGGTAGCCGCCATCACGCACCAAGGTCCATATGGCTTCGGCCGTCTGAGGCAACCGGTCATCGGCGACAATGACCACATCAAAATCGTGGGTCGCCCTAAACGAAAGTCCCGCCTCCGCGAGCAAAATGTCGCATGCTGTGCCGCCGATAAGGGCATACGACCCTTCAGCTTCCTGCATATGCTGCCGAAATACCTGGAGACCTTCTACAGCGCTTCCTGCCATGGATATTCCTTTCCAAACATGTGATCGAGTTCGAGCTGAATTCGTTCATCGTCGATTGCCGCCAAAGATAGCGCAAGTGAGATGTCGTCGATACGGGAGGAGTCGGCAAACACGGGCGCATAGCGCCACACTTGGATCATCGCCGTTTCGTTATCCGGCAGCTCCCCGTCTGCGACTTCAAGGTCGCTCAGTTCACGCCATGTACTTCTTAAGACGGCCTTTTGCTCCATGCCCGGCGCAGCGAGCATCGAACGCACAGCGAGCGCCGTCTCCCCAGCGTCAGCAAGACCGTCAACCCGCGGCGTCTTCCTAGCAAAAAAGACCTTCGAGACAGGCGAAGAGAGCTCCGCCATGTGCTCACTGAGCAGAAGATCAACGGCCACGGGGAACACAATGACACGCCGTTCGCGCCGCTCGCGCCTTGCGAGCCCCCTGTCTACAAGCTCGGTTACGGCCTCACTCGCGCGGCTTGCCGAAATCCCAAGCGCACGACAAAGGTCATCGGAATGATATGACTCCTGCCCTGCTCCCCAGATTGCGGCAGCCTGCGCGTTGGATGACATCTTGGTCGCGCGATTATGAAATCTAGTGCCGCCCCTCTCCGTGCAGGCCGCGCCCATAAATGGAAGAAAGGCCTGTCTACCAGGGCAAACAAAGGGGATTCCTTGTGCGACCAATGCCTTGCGCTGGCGCGCATCGGCATCAGGAAACGAAACGACGACAGGAGCCTCCGCACGCAAGGCTAGCTGGCTATAGACTCTCTTAGCCTCGGGAAGCCCAACGCCAGTAGGCAAACTTGCAAGCAAAAAAGAAAAACCGTTTGCGTCAACGGCGCGGATCTCAATCGACCGCAGATGCAGCGGCAAGCGTGCGGATCCAGGCCAAGTTTTAGCCTTGGCGGAGAGGCCTAGTGCTTCTTGTAAGTAGGTAAGCGCTTCGTTCATTTCCATCTTTTTCGCTTAGTTCCAGTTTATATTGGAATTATACATAATTTTCGGAAATAACAAGATTTCTATCAGGCATAGGCCCGTATTTGAGTTTTCAAAAAGTCGCGAATCGACAGAGTGATTCGGGATACAATAGCTACAGGAAACGACGCATCCCGCGTAAGTGATCGAAAGCGCGGGCGGCCTAGTTTTCTGGTTTTGTTAAATGCCCGGGCCTCTAACCCCGGGCATTCTTATTTGCGCTTGTTGCGGCGCAAATGCCTTCTACCGTCCGCACCGCGCGAGCGCCTACGGACCTTAAACCGAACCTCATACGAGTCAAGAAACGCGATGACGGATGAGTCCGCACCGGACGGTAAAGGCTGCCTGTGTTGTCCAAAAAGAACGGGGCAAACTCCAGCGCGGAGTCTGCCCCGAAAAGAGAGTGGCAAAGCAAGAACGTCGATGGACGAGAAAAGTGTCCGCAAGTCTCATGACCATCACATCCCACCTGCCAAAGGGATGGGCGAGTGAGTGTTACTCCTGCTCGGACTCCTCAGCCTGCTTACGGCTGCGGATGAGGTGCGCCACGCCAATGCACAGCACCGCGCCACCAGCGATCCAAGTGAAGGTCACGCCGTTGAGGCCGGTCAGCGGGAGGCCAGAACCCTTCTTGTTCTTGATGGTGAGGGGAATCATGGTCGTGGGCGCGTTATCTTCAATCGTGGCAGTGACCATATCGGAACCAGGAGTCACGCTGAGCTTTTTAAGCGTGCCGTCTGTATTGAATTCAGGCGTCACCGTGATTTCGAAGTCGGCGATGGTGTTGTAGCCCGCAGGCGTCTTGCTCTCGGAAATCAGGTATGTGCCCGCAACAAGCCCGGGAATAGAGACCTTGTTGCCCGCCCCCTCGGTTTCAAACGTATAGGCGTCGTTTACGTTGTCGCTGAAGCTGCCGTCTTGCTTCAACCATTTTTCAACTTTTTTATTGGACCCTTCCGTGATCATTTTGACCTTAAACCCCGCAACGAGTTTGGCGTTAGCGTTGTTCGGGTCAGTCTTAGTTACATCGAGACCAAAGACGTAGTCAGTGACCTTGTCCGACTTAGAAGTGCCCTTATCATTAGTCACGGGATTGCTGGAATAGACAAGCTTGACCTCATTGGTGTTACCGGTGGTCGTGTATTCGGCATCGCTGGTGAGCTGAGCTTTGTAGGTCACGACGACCGTGGAGTCTTTGTCGACAGTGATTGCAGCGCCGTTCTCGCCCTTGACGGCCTTGAGGTCATCGAACTTGACTGTAAGGAGCTCGCTGTTCTTGACGGTATCCTGCGCCGCAGCGACGTTCGCGCTGAACCCGGACTTGACCTCGGTCTTGGCCTTGGTTTTGCCGTCGACGATGTAGACGTGGAGGCCCTCGGGGGCGTTGTTCTCGCCCTTGATAACGATGAGGCCCTTGCTCAGCGTATCTTGGAATTCATAGTAATACGTACCGTACGAGGCAATATTATCTGCAACGCTACCGGTCAGCCTGTAGTCAATTTCCTGTCCGATCCAAGCATCGCCGCTGTTCTTCCAGTAGCTCTCTTCAGCATCGGCAGCATCCTTACCTGCAGTGTCGTCGAGAATCTTTTTGTCGACCCTGGGGATACTGGTCTTCTCGGTAACGACCACGGGATCACCGCCAACAATCGCGAAGATCGGAGAGGTGCCAGTGTTCGGCTTGGCCTGATTCGTAAGACCATCAGACACGAAGAGATAATAGCCATCACCGTAAAGGCCAGCTTCATTAGTGTTCGGGCGCGTCCACGGAGTACCTGCGTTAAGGGGATCTCCCGCAGCGGTCTCCGCCTTAACACCTTGCTTCATGCCTGAAACCGCAGCCGCAATTTCATAAAGCACATCGCCGGGGGCAACACGCGTACCGTCGCTGCTGGATGCAGTGCTGGCAGTGCCATTCACATTTTGAGAAAGCCACTCAGCCACAACAGAAGCTGAAGCATTCTTATCGAGCTTCTGGGTGGGGTCTTTCTTCACGAGTTCCTGATACTCAGCAGATCCCTTAATGGCGACAATCACCTTGGAGCCGATAGCATCATTTGCCCATTCAATATCAGAAGCAACCTTGCCATTGTCTTTCTCGTCAACGACTTTTGCCTTGAAGATCTGATAGGCCTTGAACGTATTGCCTTGGTTATCCTCGGCAACCTTATTGATGGTGATGCTGTTATTCGGAGCCGCCACATCCTCAGCAAACGCCATCGTGACGGGCGCCATAACTCCGCCGAAGCTCAGCGCTGCTGTGAGGCCGGCGGTTACTGCCAGGCGGGCGATGTTCTTGCTCATGCTCATCTTCTTTTCCTCTGCTTTCTGCTTGAATTCCATTTGATCTAAATCTGTCTGTCCGTGTCTTAGCATCTACTTCGCTACGTCTCGCCCCGCTCTCTGTGGGACTGCCAGCTACACTTTATGGCTGCCACCTCCCCGCTTGACCAGGAGCGCGACCACGATGAGCGCGGCTCCGGCGACCGCTGCGGCGGCCGCGGCGTACATTGCCATATCGCCAGTCGAGGGCATAAAGCCTCCGGTGGTAATGCTAGGGGGTGTGCCGGTGGGCGTGTTGATGAGCGACGCCTCCAGGCTGCCCGTCGACCCGTCCGCGCTGTCGGCGCGCAGGGGCGACTCAGCCGTGATGGTGAGCTTGGGCTTGGCAGCGGCCACCTGGTCGACGTCCAGGCCCTCGGCCTTGACCGTCACGGAGCGCGTGCCCTCAAAGACCGTGTAGCCCTTGGGCGCCTTGAGCTCGCGGACCTCCAGCTTGCCCGAGTCCACGCCCGAGACGGTCACGCGGCCGTCCTCGCCCGTGGTGACGGTGGCCTTGCCCTCCGCATCCCACGTGCCGTCGGCCGCCAGCGTGCGACCGCGGTCGTCGGCGATGCTCAGGACCGCCCCGGCAAGCGGCTTGTCGCCGTCGCTGCCGCGCTTGGTGAGCGCGAAATCCCAGGTGTAGGCGCACGCATCGTCGCTCGGCGTGCGGGTAAAGCCGGCGTCGCCGGACTGGTCGGCAAAGGGAGAGCGCGGGTAGCGCAGGTAGACCTCGTTGGGGTTGCCCTTCGCGATGCCATGGTTGCACGCGCTGTTGAGCGGCGCGTTGTACACGGCGACCACGCGGGCGCCCGCGGTAAAGGCTTCGGTCCCGCCGAGCGCGGCGATGAGGTCGCCGGTGCGCACGGTGAAGGTCTTGCCGTCGGCCGCTACCTTGGTGGCGCACTGGGCCGTGATGTCGGTCCAGCCCTGCGCGGGCTCGGTGCCGGCGCGGCCGTCCTTGCCGGCCGAGACGGCGTCGAAGCCGCCGTCCGCGCCCGCCGCCACGTACACGCGCATGCTCGCGGCCACCTTGGAGGGGTCGAGCCCCGCGCTCATGGTGTCGACGAACCGCACCGTATAGGTGTCGTAGGCCGTTAGCCCTGCCGGAACCGTGGCCGAGAGGCGCCAGTACAGGTCGTCGGCGACCGTGGCGTCGGCGGCCTTCTGCCAGGCGGCGGTGCTGTCCTCCAGCACGTGCTTGGCGACCTTGGGGGTCGCGGTCTTGGGCTTGACGGTGACGGCGCTGCCGCCGACCAGGGCCATGATCGGCACGGTGCTGGCCTCGCCCTGGGCGATGGCGTCGTCGTCGGCGACGATGAGCCAGTAACCGCAGGGCAGCTCGGCCGTCGTGCCCGCGTTAAGGGCCACGGGCACGGCGCCAGAGCTCTGGAGGGAACGAGCGAGCTGTGCGCTCAGCGCGCTCGTAAGGTGGGAATCGGTGTTGAGCCACTCGGCAGCTTCCTGCGCGGTGGTCTGGGAATTGGGCATGCCGGCGCTGTGTAGCACGGGCAGGACGGCGTCGCACGCGGCGTCGCTTGCCCAGGCGAGGTCGGTGGCGATCTTGGCGTCGCTGTCGCCGTCGACGACGTTGGCGCTAAAGATCTGGTAGGCGTCGTAGCTGCGCGCCACGGTGCCGCTCACCGTGATGGAACCGGTCGAGGTCGGCGCGGCCTGCGCGGAAGCGGGGAACACAACCGCGCAGGTGCCGATCAGGAGGGCAAGCAGCGCAAACAGGATCGGGAAGGAGCAAACTTTCTTATTCACGACGCTTACCTCCCTTCGCATTCGCCTTGCGACGAATGTGCATCCAGGCCGCAGCAGCGCAAAGCACCGCCGCGCCGGCAAGGTACGTCAGAGTGACGCCCGACATACCAGAAAGGGGCAAAGAGGTTGAGTAGGTGTTGGTGAAGGTGGGGATGGAGTCGGTGAACGTATGCTCAGTGTCGTCGGTCACCGAATTACCATTACGATCTTGAATCTGCTTGTAGGTTGCAGAGATGTCTATCTTGCCTTTAGAGTTATCAGCCGCCTTGACCGTAATTTGATAGACCGACTGGTCATACTCGTAGTTCGTGAACGGCGTCGTCGGCCGCTGTTCACGGACGTAATAGGTGAAGGTCTTGCTTGCACCACGACCGGTAGGGTCAGATTCGAGCTTTTCGAGTTGATTGAGTTTGTACTCAATCTCGTCGAAGTCCAAGGTCTGGGACTTGGAGCCGTCAGCCTTGGTCGACTTATCGTTGACGATGCTCGTGAACTCCTTGTCGGTCGCGAGCTGAAGCGTAAACTTCTTCATCTCGCCACCCTTGACAACCTTCGTAGCCGCCGGAGTCCAGGAACCCTTGGAGTCGTACGGCGTGTATGTGTTGGTGAAAGTCTTTGAGCTTGTTAGCGCGACGTTTGCAACGTCACCTTCGGGTATTGGATAAACCGTAGCAACAGACGTAGTACCATTAGCGGCGATTGTGGTGATTGCCACACTACTGACCGTATAGTACGTGTACTCGATATCAAGCACCTTATGCGACTTTTTTTCATCCTTTACGACCTTAGGATCTATCTTGTAGATAGTCTCGTCGCAAGTCACGCCAGAAACGGGATTGTCACCGGGGTCTTCAACGAGGTAGTAGACGATCGAGTCATCGGAATAGACCTCGCCCAGATTAAAGGCAAAGTTGCCGCCGCCATCATTCGTGACCCCATTGCCAACTTTTGTGCAGCCATTGAGTCGCAGCTTGTGATCGGCAAACGAGGGGTCCTGCTTGTTTGTACCCTGTTTGAGCAGCTGGAACTTGAACTCTCCGTCTTTAAGCGCACGACCCATTAGCGCCTTAGTGCCATTGAGCTTCATCTTGGGGTACACGCTCACCTGCATGGTGGAACCAGCGACAACGTCACCATTGGTCATGATTCCGCCACCGTGGACGTTGGATTTGTTGCCCGTAATGAAGAGCGTGGCATTATCACGGGCAAGCCCTTGATCACCATCGGAAGGATCTGCATCGAGGCCAATCATGTACTTAGCCTGGGCGCCCTCGTACTTGCCGATGGTCGTAGGCGGCTGACCGTCGATCGTGCCCTTCCAGTTGGCAGCGCCGCCACCAAGCATCTGACCAGTTACGGCAGCGATGTAGTCGCTATTATCTGACTTGCGAATCAGGAATAGATCCTTATGGCCGTTTTGCTTGAAGGTATCAGTGATTTCGCCACCCTTAACGGTTGTGGGCTGATCTTCATTCTTACCATTAGTACCACCCGATAGGTGGGCGCCGTTTTCATCGCAGTTTCCGAAAATCGCAATACCATTGGTATCGGTAATAGCCGTTTTGCCGGTCGGGCAGGCAGCGAAGCCACCGCCATAGCCCTCGGCCGAATTGTTAGTAATCAGCGCGTTGTAAATCTTAAGAGTCGCTGAATTAACGTTTTCATCACTGTTGCCGCCCTGGACGAACACGCCGCCACCGCCCCAGTCATTAGTGGTATTGGTCGTATTGTTGGTGATATAAGCGTGTGAACCATTCGCAACTTCAAACACACCAACGGTAGGCGCAGCAATGCGGATACCGCCACCCTCTGAGTTTTGCGCCACATTGCTGGCGATGGTTCCACCAGAGAACGTAAACGTGGAAAGAGCCTGCTTCCAAGCGCCAGCATAAATACCGCCACCGGCCTCGGCAGAATAGTTACCGGTGATGTAGCCACCGTTAATCTTCAGGCTACCGCCATTAAAAGCAGCAATACCACCACCACCGTGGCAACCGCCGCCCTTGTGCACCCAATTAGTCGAATCGGTATCTTGGTAGAACTGATACTTGTTATTGGTGATGTAGCCGCTCGTAACGTTAACGGTTGATTCGAACGCACAGATACCTGCGCCGTAGCCAGACTGGCTACCAAACGTACCGTTGCCGGAGATAATGCTGCCATCCACGTTGACCATTGAGCCCTTAGCGTACACGCCGCCGCCATTGGGAGCGTAGTTACCTGCGATAACGCCACCGGTTAGATTAAGGGTCGAAGCAGCACCCTTTTCATTAGACACCATAATGCCAGCGCCGGTGCCCGAGGTTCCCGTAGAGGCACCGCAAACGTAGCCACCGCTCATATTGACGGTAGAACCGTTCTCGGCGTAGACCAAGTTGGCAACTTTACAGCCCTGTCCTTGCGTCAGCACGCCACTTTCAAGATTGAACGTACCGCCCTTACCATTAGTGGCATAAAGATTGATGAGCTTCAATTGGTCGTTACCACTGCACGCCACGATGGCGCCGCCGATGGTAGCTTCGTGTTTATAAAGAGCCTCGGTAGTGCTAATGCCATCTGGATTTACGGACGATCCGGTTACATAGTAGGTGAGATTTGTAGGAATATTAGAAGTCTCATCAGGGGCCACAGAGGCAAGGTTGCCATTTTTGCTAGATGTGTTGTCGGAGCATACATATTTGTCGCCCGTTGGATCATCCACTTCAGCTTGCTGACTATCCATGACGGTTAACGTCGCGCCCCCCGTAATGTTGAACAGGGGCTGGCTCGAGCTCTCGTGTTTAATTTTGTGACCGTTTAGATCCAGCGTGATCTTGCTGCCGTCCTTGCCAAGCTGGATTGTCCCGCCGGTATCGACATCATTCATAAGCTTGAAGCTAGCGACACCGCTTGCATTCTCCAACTTGTTTTTCAAATCGTCAGCGCTATTTATCTCGACGGGCGCCGCTTCGGTTTGCCCACCTTCCGCAGCTGCCATAACGGCGCCGTCATCCGACGACTCGCCGTCTTCGACCTGCAACTCGCCCTCAGGCTGATCCTCAGACTGACCCTGCTCAACACCATTTGAAGAGTCGGCCTCGCCGCCGTCGACCTCGTCGCTATTCTGGTTTTCGGTATCCCCGTTGGTAGTGTTGTCTACACCAGTAGACTCACTTGAGGAACCCCCCCCCATTACAGTTTCCTCGGTAGGAGCTGCCTGGGCATCATTGGCAATGGCCTGCGAGATCGGGGGCATGACGAGCGACAGTACCAAGCTCAAGACAGAAGCTCCGCACAAAACACCCGCTACCACACGATGCGCTGCTTTATTACCTTGCTTAGCTTTATTTGAATTTGCTGTCATCGATGCCTCCTCCCCAAGAGACCGCGATCCTGCTCTTTCGTTATCTAACCGGCACGCAGTCAATATTTATACGTGCCCTACATTGATAAGTTTAGCCATTGTTTAAACATGTGGGGCGTCAATTTCTTGCAATTTTGCGTCGAACAATCTTTATTCTTGACAATTACTCAAAGTATGCATTGTTTTATTAAATTCTAATTTTTTAAAACCGCAGGTAGACCTGTTATCCATTTTAGGTAATTCATGCTTTGTTGTTATTTGTACAACATTTTATTTTAAGTAGCATATTCTGTGAGCGGTCGATTTGTAGCTGTAAACGGTAGAGCGTTTGCCTGCTCTGACAACCTGCCAGCTAGATGCCCTATTAGCAATGACCGACATATATCATGATGTTTATACATCAACATTTAAGTTCGCGGGAAACTGCCTCGGCACAAATAGCGCCCCGCTCGCCAGTCTTAGAACAAACCACCACAAAGGTGCCTGCCCCCTTCGTGATGGTTGCACCCGGCGCTACAGCAGATGTTCCTCGATAAAGATCGCGATGCCGTCTTCGTCGTTGCTGGCGGTCACAAAGTCGGCGGCGGCACGGGTGGCATCGCTGCCATTTGCCATGGCCACGCCCGCGCCGGCGTCGGCCACCATGCAGGTGTCGTTATCGGCATCGCCAAACACGCAGATGTTCTGGAGCTCCATGTCGTTGAGCTCCGCTACGCGCACAAGGCCGCGCGTCTTGGACACGCGCGGATCCATGAACTCGTAGAGGCGCTGCGTGGTTTGCAGGGCGGCAGCCTTAACGGTGTCGTCGGCAAACGTCGATGCGCGCTCGATGACCTGCGGCATCACCTCGGGCGCCATGGTAAACATCACCTTGGGCTGCGGTTCACGCAAGAACTCGGCAAAATCGACCACCTTATAGGGCACGCCATCGACCTGCGACAAGTGCTCCACGCACGCATTGCTCTCGGGAACGTAAAACACGCCGTCTCGGGGGCAAACGGGCGTTGCCGGAAGGTCCGCCATGTGCTTGCAGATGCGCGCGATGGTTTCGCCCGGCAGCGGGTAGCTAAGCTCGTTGACGCCGTGCGCGCGGTCGATGACCTCGGCTCCGCCACAGCCCACCATCACGTCCACCAGACCGTCGATGCCCCAGAGCTCGTACATGGCCTCGGTCGCGTGGGCGTCGCGCCCGGTGCACAGGCCAAAGAGCACGCCGCGCTCGCGCAGGGCGCGGATCGCCGCCACGGTGCGCGGAGACACCGTGTGCTCGCTCGTGAGCAGCGTGCCGTCGATATCGCAGAACACGGCTTTGATGTGGCTGAAGGTGGTGTCCATGGGGGCCTTTCTGGGTTGTGCAGCGATGCGGGGTGTATTCGTGAACGGCGTACATGGTATACCAAGGCGCGCACGGGGTGCTTGGGCGCAAAACCACCACAAAGGTGCCTGTCCCCTTTGTGGTGGCCGGACCCGAAGGGTGGCCTGGCCCGGGGCGCAAAGCATCACAACATTCGACGTTATTCGGCGAAATCGCGGTTTTCATCGAATGTTGTGATGGTTTTTACTGCAAAGCAAAAACCATCACAAAGGTGCCCGGCCCCTTTGTGGTGGAAGTGACGTTTGCCCAGATAAAACCTACCAAAATAAACCTGTCCCTTTTTGGCATGTTATGGCAGCGCAGCGAGCCGGTTCCAAGTGCCCCAGGTCGCCCCGAAAGAGGAGCGACGCGTACTTTGGTACGCGAGCGACGGCTTGAGGGGCGAGATGGGGTGCTTGGGGCCGGCGCAGCGTCAAGCCTGAAGGTGGTCTTGGATGAGATCGCAGATGGCTCGGGCGTCGTTGATGTTGATAGCTCGGGTCGCAAAGCCGGCGTCGAAGGCCTGGCGCGCCAGGGCCTCGTTGCAGGCAAGGGCCAGCGTGTGACCGTCGACCAGGTCGAGCGAGCTCTTGCCGCGCAGGCGGTCGACGCCGGAGCGCGCGACCACGATGTTGTCGAAGCCCTCAGTCTTGTAGCCCTCGATGATCACCACGTCGACATCGTTGTAGCGCGACAGCAGCTCGCGCGCGGGCATCTCGTCCTCCTCGCGCGTGTCGGCGTACTCCGCCCAGCGCGTGGCGCAGATAAGGCCCACGTGCTTGGATCCGGCCTGGTGATGGCGCCACGTATCCTTAGCGGGCACATCGATATCAAAGCCGTGATGCCCATGATGCTTGAGCGAACCCACGCGCAGGCCGCGGCGGGTGAGCTCGGCGATAACCTTCTCAACGAGCGTGGTCTTGCCCGAGTTTTGGTAGCCGATAAACGCGATCGCGGGGACGGCCGGGGCCGGAACGGCGGGCGCGACGGCGACGGGTGCGCCCGCGGGCGCGTTGCCCGCGGCCCCCACGGCCTCAACAGCAGCAACCTGACGCTCGGCACGATTCCACACGCCCGAGCGGCCGCCCTCCTTGTGCAACAGGCGCACGTCGACAATCTCCATGCCGCGATCGACGGCTTTGCACATGTCGTAGATCGTTAGGCACGCGGCACTCGCGCCGGTCAGGGCCTCCATCTCGATACCCGTCTTGCCCGTCACGCCGGCCGTAACCAGTACGTGAAAGCCAACCTGCCCGTCCGTGCGCGCCGGTGCCCAGCCCTCGGGCACGTCCTCGGCCGGCGTCCCCGCCGGAGCGATGGGCGCAATGTCGCACTTGCTCTTGGTAATGAGCAACGGATGGCACATGGGAATAATATCGCTCGTGCGCTTGATGGCCATGATGCCCGCGACGCGCGCGCAGGCGAGCACGTCGCCCTTTTTGGCGCGGTCCTGCAGCACCATGGCCTGCGTCTCGGGGTGCATGAGGATGGTACCCTCGGCGATGGCGATGCGATGGGTCTCGGCCTTGTCGGACACGTCGACCATGCGTACCTCGCCCTTGGCGTCCACGTGCGTCAACTCGTCGCGACGGGCGTCACGGGCGGGCTCGGTGGCAGCGCTGGCAGTCGGCTGTGCGGACGCGTCGGCGTTGCCAGCATTCGCCGCAGCCGTGACTTTGTGGGCAGACATCGCGGCCCTGCGAGCGGCCTTGGTGGCATCGGCGTACCTGCTCTTGGCCATATGATCATCCTCCGATTTGGGACATAAATCGTTGCGTGCCCTCAATTATCGCGTGTTCCTGCGGTTTGTGGGCCACGGCATCGCGCCAAATCGAAAGTACCTGCATATCATCACCACGGCGCAGCGCCTCACGCACCGAATACTCGGCATCGCTGAACAGGCACGGACGCACGTTGCCATCGGCCGTCAGGCGCAGACGGTTGCAGTTCGCGCAAAAATGATTGGACATGGCGCTGATAAAGCCGACCGTTCCCGCCGCGCCCGGAAAGTGCCAATAGCGCGCAGGACCCGCACCAGCAGGAGCGTCGTTGATGTCGAGCGGCTCGAGCTCGTCCAGGCCCACCGCGGCGGCCCCGGCATTGATGCGCGCCCGCAACTCGTCGCTCGGCACGGTATCGCTCGCGTCCCACAGCTCGGGATTGAGCGCGGGCGCATGCGGGTCCACAGCGCAATGCGAGCTCGTGCGTTCGTCGCCGATGGGCATATATTCGATAAATCGCAGATGAATGGGGCGGTCGACGGTCAGCCGTGCGAGGGCCGCCACATCCTGGTTGAGCCGGCGCACCACAACGCAGTTGACCTTAACGGGCTCAAAGCCCCAAGCCAGCGCCGCATCGATGCCGGCCATGGTCTGCTCGAGCCGACCCAGGCGCGTGATCATTCCAAACAGCTCGGGGTCGAGCGTGTCGAGCGAGATGTTGACGCGGTTAAGCCCGGCATCTTTGAGCTGCGGCGCCAGCTTGGGCAGCAGGGCGCCGTTAGTGGTAAGCGAGATGTCCTCGATCTGCGGAATCGCGCGGATGTCGCGAATGAGCGGAATAATACGGCGGCTGACCAGCGGCTCGCCGCCCGTCAGGCGCACGCGGCGAATGCCCTCCCCCGCCACCAAGCGCACAAAGCGGGCGATTTCCTCGGCGCTGAGCAGCTCGTCGTGCGCGCGGGGTGCCACGCCATCGGCCGGCATGCAGTAAATGCAGCGGAAATTGCACTTGTCGGTAACGGCAATGCGCAGGTAGTTGATATCACGGCCAAAACCGTCATGTTGCACGAGCCCGTCCACGCAGCCCTCCCCTCACGCAGCGTTTTATTCTTCGGAAAACATAATACCCCACGAGAGATTTGTGCCGACACCCGTACGACAGGACAGGTCGCTTCGAGCAAAACGGACTTTCCAAGCCCATCCTCAACACAGACCATCACAACATTCGATGCTTTTCCCGATTTTGGCAAAAAACGTCGAATGCTGTGATGGTTTGCCTGCCCACGGCACCCCGCAGAAGGACCAAAGCGCCCCTAAAGGCCGCCGTCCCAGTGCCGAATCACGAATTCTCGCAGATCATTCTGCCGTTTCTGGAACGCTTCACTTCGGTCGCACTTGAGACCCATAGCGAGCGCGATGGCATTCATCGCCCGATGCAATTGCAGTTGATGGGCAAACTGAGTCCCGGTGAGGACGATCATCTTAAAGCCCAGCGCGCTCAGCACGGTCATACGCTCCGCATCCGACGCGCTGCGCTGTTTATCAAGATGGTCCGAGCCGTTGTATTCAATCCCCGTACCGCTCGCAGGCGCATATACGTCGATCTCGAAATACCCGGACTTAGCGAGATATTTGAACTCGCTGGGAACATCAACCCGGTGGTTGAGCTCGATCTTGGCGTATCCCAGCCCTCCCTGGGAACGTTTTGCTACGACCATGATTGCGGTGGCCGTCTCCATGGGCGACCGCGCGCCATCGTGCACGCGCCTGAGCACGGCGGCCGCGCGTATGGCCCCCTGACGAGATCGGTTCTCATTGCAATAAGCAATCAAATCGGCAACGGTATACCTCTGCCCTATCTCGATATAATCGCCTGTCGACAGATGATTCAAATGGTATCGGGCGCAGATTTCATACCCATATTCCAGCTGCTCGGGCTCGCTCATCCACGAACCCGCTTGGACAAAGCACATGGCCTCATCAACCACTAGAAGGCCCTCTGCCACCTCGATAAGATGACCTGGAGGTACCGGCGCTCCAAACACGTGGCACCTAAATCCAGCCGGCGTCGAGCGCTCAAAATCGAAGTTGACGAGCGTATCGATATGATCGAGCTCTTCTCGTGGAATACCAAGCGAGACCAGATAATCGGCAACGATCCCAACTGCCGTTGAAGCCCTCAGTCCCTTGGCATCGAGTCCCAATTTGGGCAGGCTCGCGGTCGGCTCCGCCTCGTTAGCAAGCGAGTCCTCATCGTATAGACTGCTTGCTCGCGAGAGCGGCTCGGACGGGCGCGCCACGTTGTGGTACAGCCAGGCAGTCTTATGGGACAGGACGATCGGCAAGTCCATGAGCCCTCCAATGGAGTCGGATAACCAACCTTATTCCCCTGCCCACGGGTCCGCACACCTTCGTGCGCAAGAAAGCGATTCCACCCGTTCGAGTGGCAGAAAAACCATCACAACATTCGATGCTTTTCCTGATTTTGGCAAAAACGTCGAATGTTGTGATGGTTTGAGGCGAGGTGAGGCGCACGGAGGGATCAAAGCATCGTGCTCGAACGGGTTAATCCAACTCTTTTAAGCCATGCGCCAGCTGCCAGTACTCGCCGTGCTGGGCGAGCAGCTCTTCGTGCGTGCCGCGCTCGATGATGCGGCCGTGTTCGAGGACCATGATGGCATCGGCGTCGCGGACGGTGGACAGGCGGTGCGCGATCATAAACGTGGTGCGTCCGCGCATGATGCGGTCCATACCGCGCTCGATGAGCTTTTCGGTGCGCGTGTCAATGGAGCTCGTGGCCTCGTCCAGGATGAGCACCGGCGGGTCGGCGACGGCCACGCGCGCGATGGCGAGCAGCTGGCGCTGGCCCTGCGACAGGTTGGCGCCGTCGGCCGTGACCGGTGTGTCGTAGCCTCTAGGCAGGCGGCGGATAAACGAATCCGCGCAGGCGGCCTCGGCGTCGGCGCGCACCTCCTCGTCGGACGCGTCGAGCTTGCCAAAGCGAATGTTCTGCGCAATGGTGCCGCTAAACAGGTGCGTGTCCTGCAGCACAATGCCGAGCGACCCGCGCAGGCTGGCCTTGGCAATGTGCTTGACGTCGATGCCGTCGTACGTGATCTCGCCGTCATCGACCTCGTAGAAGCGGTTGATGAGGTTGGTGATGGTCGTCTTTCCGGCGCCCGTCGAGCCCACAAACGCAATCTTTTGCCCCGGCTTGGCAAACAGGTTGAGATCAGTGAGCACACGGGTGCCCGGCACGTAGGAGAAGTCCACGGCATGGAAGCGCACGTCGCCGGCAAGCGGGACCAAGCCGCACGTGAGCTCGGTACCGTCGGCGGCCAACGCGCGGCCCGACTCATCAACGGCAGCCACGTCATGCAAGTGCCCGTACGCGCCCACACCCTGGCCCTCGGGAATCTTCCATGCCCACGCGGCGTCGCCCGTCTGCACCAGCTCCACGCAGCCCTCGTCCACCTCGGGCTTAAGGTCCATAGCCGCAAACAGGCGCTCGGCACCGGCCAACGCGTTGAGCAAGAAGTTGCCAAGCTGCGTAAACTGGTTGATGGGCATGGCCGCCTGGCGTACAAAGACCAGGTAGCTCGCGAGCGCGCCCACGTCGGCGAGCCCCTTGATGCAGAGCATGCCGCCCGCCACGGCGACGATGGCATAGTTGACGTAGCCAATCACGACGGTCATGGGCACCATGGAGTTGGCATAGCTCACGGCGGCGGTGCCGGTGCGGCGAAGCTCGTCGTTGCGGCAGGTGAAGCCGGCAACATTCGCCGCCTCGCGGTTAAAGGCCTTGATGACCTTTTGGCCCGAGACCATCTCTTCGATATATCCGTCCAGGTCGCCAAGCGATGCCTGCTGGGCGGCAAAGAAGCGCTTAGAGCGCGCGCCCGAATAGCGCGCATACAGCACAATGGCCGCATCGCACACGAGTGTGATAATCGTGAGCTGCCAGTTAAGGATGATGAGCATGGCCGTGGTGCCCACAACCTGAATGGCGGCCTGAATCACGTTGGCAAAGCTGTTGTTGAGCGCCTCGGAGACGGTGTCGACGTCGTTGGTGAAAAAACTCATGATGTCGCCCGAGCGCGTGCTGTCAAAATAACTGAGCGGCAGCGTCTGGATGTGCGCGAACAGGTCGCGGCGAATATCGGACACCACGCGTTGGGCCGCACGCACCATGATCTGTGAGTAGCCCAGGGCCGAGAGCACGCCCGCGGCGTAGATGATCGCCGCCAGGATGACCTGCCTGGCAAGCAGTTCCTCCCCGCCCGTGGCCAAACCGTTAACGATGGGGCGCACCATGTAGGTGCCGGCGAGGCTCGCGATGGCGGCGACAGAGGCGAGCACGCCCACCGCGAGCAACGAGAACTTGGCATGCCCCATGTAGGAGAGCAAGCGGCGTACAGTGCGCTTGAGGTCGGCCGGGCGTGCTTGGGCTGCGGTCTTAGGCATGGCGCTCACCCCCTTCCAAGGGCGATCCGCATGCGACGGAGGAAAACGGATCATTCGCGCAACCATCGTCACTGCCGTCGCCGGCTTCCGCGTTCCTCGCAAACTCCATCTGCGAGGCGTAAATCTCCTGGTAGATGTTGTCGCCCGCCAGCAGCTCCTCGTGCGTGCCCACGCCGTGGACACGACCGTCGTCCAACACCACAATGCGATCGGCATCCATGACACTCGCGATGCGCTGGGCGATGATGAGCACGGTCGTATCGGAAATCCGGGCGATGTGCTCGCGAATCTTAGCGTCGGTCGCCATATCGACCGCGCTGGTGGAGTCATCAAAAATGAGCACGCGCGGATGCTTGAGCAGCGTGCGCGCGATGCACAGGCGTTGCTTCTGGCCACCCGAGACACCGGCGCCGCCTTGGCCCAACTCGCCGTCCAGCCCGCCGATGCGATCAAGGAACTCGTCCACGCACGCCGCGCGGCAAGCCGCGAGGAGCTCATCGTCCGACGCCTGCGGATTGCCCCACTGCAGATTCTCGCGCACGGTGCCCGTAAACAGCACGTTCTTTTGCAGCACAATGCCCACGGCGTCGCGTAGGGTCGCGAGGTCGTAGTCACGCACGTCACGTCCGCCCACAAGCACGGCGCCCTCGGTAGCGTCGTACAGGCGCGCAATCAGCTGCACAAGCGAGCTCTTGCCCGATCCCGTACCGCCGAGGATGCCCACCGTCGAGCCGCTCTCGATGCGAAGGTCGATATGCTCGAGCACATCCTCGGCTGCATCCGCGCGGTATTTAAAGGAAACGTCGCGAAACTCGATACTGCCGTCCGCTGGTGCCGCAATCGCGAGGTCTCCCGCGGGGTTGGCGATAAAGGGTTCCTCATCGAGCACCTCGGCGATACGGCCCACACTCGTAAGAGCGCGCGTGAGCAGCAAAAACACGTTGGAAATCATCATGAGCGAATTCATGATCAGCAGCACGTAGCTCATAAAGCCCGTGAGCGAGCCCACGCCCAGCTTGCCGGCGAGAATCATGCGGCCGCCAATCCACAGGATAGAGAGCGCAGCCACGTACATCGACAGCTGAAACACCGGCAGGTTGAGTACCGCGCTGCCAAAGGTCTTTGTCGCCGTGCCGGCGAGCTCGGTATTGACGGTGTCGAACTTGGCCTCCTCGTGCTCGGTACGAACGTAGGCCTTGACGGCACGCACGGCGGTGAGGTCTTCCTGTACCACGCCGTTGAGGTGGTCCATCGAGGTCTGGAGTTGGCGGTAGAGCGGACTGACGCGATAGGTGATGACGCCCAGTACGATTGCCAGCACGGGCAAGATGATCGCAAAGACGTTGGCGAGCGGGCGCGACAGCATCAGCGCGTAGATAAGGCCGACGATAAGCGTCACCGGGCCGCGCACCATAGGGCGAAAGCCGTTGCCCACAGCATTTTGGATAACGGTGATGTCCGTGGTCATGCGGGTGACGAGCGAGCTGGCATCGTAGTTGTCCAGGTTGCCAAAGGCGAGCGTTTGAATCTTTTTGTACTCGGCCTCGCGCAGGTTGGCGCCTAGGCCCGAGGCAACGCGGGCGGACGTGCGGGCATAACCCAAGCCCAGTACCAGCGAAAGCGCAGCGCACACCAACATGTACGCACCCTGTAGCAGCATGTAGTTGATATCACACGCAGGCACGCCCACATCGATGATGTTGGCCATGATGACCGGGATAAACAGCTCGAGCACCGTCTCGACCGACACAAAGAACACGCCGAGGATGGCATCGCGACGGTATGCCCCTAGATAGGAAAACAGTATTTTGAGATTGCGCACGCAGGTTCAACCCCCATCAAACGTTGTTCGCAAACGCACGTATTATTGCGCGCCGAATAATGGTGTCAAGTATTCCGAAATCGTTTTCTGCAAGGTTAGCGCCGGCGGCGAGTTCTCGTGATGTGTGTCCATATTCACTCGGAATAATGGTGCGCGTGACTTTTTTCGCCCCGTCGTCAACACAAACCTTGACCCTACAATCGTTGTAGGGTTTTCACTACACTGGTATGCAACCGAACCAAACCAGAAAGTGCCCCGCCCATGGAACACGACCTCACACGCGGCAATGTCCTCAAGACCATCGCGGTCTTTGCCCTGCCCTATATGCTCTCGTACTTTTTGCAGATGCTCTACGGCATGGCCGACCTGTACATGATGGGACAGTTTAGCGGTGCCGCCGGCATCACCGCCGTGGGCAATGGCGCGCAGACGCTCTACATCATTACCGTGACGCTCGTGGGCCTGGCCATGGGAACGACGGTCATCGTCGGCCACGCCGTGGGTTCGCGCCGGTTTGACCGCGCCGAGACCGCCATCGGCAACACCATCACGCTGTTTATGGGCGTCTCGGTGGTGCTGGCCGTCATCTTATTTGCACTATGCCCGCAGGTTGTGGCGCTCATTGGCACGCCTGCCGAGGCGGTCGAAGGCACCGCCGCCTACCTGCGTATCTGCTTTGTCGGCATTCCGTTTATCGCCGCATACAACATCCTCTCGGCCATCTTTCGCGGGCTGGGCGATTCGCGCTCGCCCATGTACGTGATCGGCGTGGCATGCATCATCAACATCGCGCTCGACTTTCTGTTTATCGGCCACATGGAGCTCGGTCCCGTGGGCGCGGCGCTCGGCACGGTGACCGCCCAGACGGCAAGCGTTGCCCTCGCGCTCGTATGGCTCAAGAGCCGTCGCACGAACATCCATGTTAAGCGCAGCGACCTGCGTCCCCAGCCCGAGGTGCTCAGCAGCATTCTTAAGATCGGCGTGCCCGTGGCCGTGCAGGACGGCTGCATCCAGGTGGCGTTTATGTTCATCACCTTCATCGCCAACCACCGCGGCCTGGTCGACGCCGCCGCCGTAGGCCTGGTCGAAAAGATGATCAGCTTTTTGTTCATTGTGCCGAGCTCCATGGGCGCCACCGTCAGCGCGCTCACGGCGCAAAATGCCGGCGCGGGCAAGGGCGACCGCGCGCGTCAGGTGCTCAAAGATGCCATGACCATCTCGGTGGTGTACGGCTGCCTGATCACAGTGCTGATGTGGCTGGTGGCACCGGCGTTTATTGGCTTTTTTGCCAAGGACGCTGCAGTAGTCGCCGCCGGTACCGGCTATATGCGCAGCTACATTTTCGATGCGATTTTTGCCGGCATCCACATTTGCTTTAGCGGCTTTTTCGCTGCGTATGGCAAGAGCTACATCGGCTTTGCGCACAACGTGCTGGCCGTTGCGCTCATTCGCGTGCCCGGCGCCTGGCTGCTGTCGAACGCCTATTCCGACACGCTGTTTCCCATGGGCATCGCTTCGCCGTGCGGATCGATTTTGTCGGCAGTCATCTGTGTTGTCGCGTTTACCGTGCTTAACCGGCGCGGAGCTTTTGACAAGTTGGTAGCGTAGCGGATCGTTTGTGTCATACGACGGCCGCGCCGCACGACCTCGGCGCCCCTTCCCCGCCCATTGAAAGGAGCAGTCCCATGACCGACTCGCCAACCGAACATACCGAAGGCCTGCTCCGTATTGGCGAGGTGGCGCGCCTGTTTAACCTGAGCGTGGGCACGCTGCGCCATTACGAGCAGATGGGCTTGCTGGACCCGGCGCACATCGATCCGGCGAGTGGATACCGCTACTACGGATCGCGGCAGCTCTCCACCCTCAACACCATCAGTCACCTGCGTGTTCTCGACCTGCCGCTAGCGCAGATCCGTGAGTTTGTGACCACGCGCGATGTAGACCTCATGCAGCGGCAGCTGGCTCAGCAGCAGGAGCTCATCGAGCGCAAGCGCCGCGAGTTGGAGCGCGTGTCGCGCAAGATCGATAACCGGCTTGCTCTACTGCATGATGCCTTGAACACCGAGCTCGATACCATTTGCACAATCGATGCGCCCGAGCTTCGCTGCGCCGTGTTGCGCGAACGCGTCAACCCTACCGACGCCTATGCGTTGGAGTGGCAAATTCGTCAACTGCAGAAGGGCCAGCATGAGACCTTTGTCTTCCTGGGCAACTTGGGCATTGGGATTAGCGCCGAGCGCCTTGACGCCGGTGACTTTGACGGCTACGACGAGGTCTTCCTGCTGCTCGATGACACCGATGAGTACTTGGGCGACGTCGAGGTACGCCCCGCCGCACGCTGTTTGACCATTAGCTTCCGCGGCACGCACGGGCAGGCGGGCTCGCGCTATGAGCAGCTACTCGGCTATATGCACGAACACAACCTGGCACCCGCCGGGCCCTCGCGCGAGATCGCCCTCATCGACGACATCATCAGCGACGACCCCACAACCTACGTGACACAGATCACGGTGCCCGTTACTGTGCTCGATTAAGAACCTCCCGGACAGGCATGCAGTGCAGCTCAACTAACGAGCGTCAGCTACAGGAGAACCGCCATGTCGAGGACAATCCCCGATATGGCGGTTTTACTCCTCCGGAATCGGAAACGCACGGATGAACTCTGCAGGCGAGAAGGTCTTGATGGTCGAGCGCACAAAAGCGGCGCGGTCACGCGTGATGATAAAGTCCACGCCGGCACGCTCGGCCATCGCACGGATACAGCCGTCCTCAAAGTCCGGCTCATCGGAATAGGCGGAGGTAAAACAAGCTTCTTGGTCGAGAGGCTCTACCGAGTAGCTCTTAAGACAGTCGCGCACTACCTCGCGGGCGCGCGCCTCGCCTGCCTGTTTAGTGAGAATGTAGTACGCGTCCTTGAGAGAGCAGGCCGAAACAACACCCTCGATAAGTCCCACGTCAACGAGCCCCTTGGTCGTTTGCGCCGCCCCATGCTCCGGCCGGCCCGGCAGCACGCAATCGAGCAGAAAATTGGTATCGAGAAATGCCCTCATAGGTAGCGCTCCCTCGCGACGCGCTTTTCATCTTCAACCGTCATCGTATCGAGCGGCGTTCCCTTTGGCATGTTAGCCACGATATCGAGATACTCCTGGTAGTCCTCATTCTCCGCGAGCATCTCACGGATCTCCTTCCAGGTGATCTTGGGATGCCACATCGTACCCACGTCGCGCTTGGGCTTGCCCGTGCCGCACGTCGGTTTTGCGCCCCCACGCTCCTGGGCAGCGTCATATTCCACCGTAACTGGACCTTCATAGTCGAGCGGCACGATCTTGAACAACGGCTTGCTCCGCTTGAAGACCACAACCTCCTCGCCCTCATTGGCAACCTTTTCGGCCACCTGCGTAAGGTTTTGGCGCAGT
>JAUUSS010000160.1 GCA_030841765.1 Collinsella aerofaciens
CTCACAAGGCGAAGGCTCGCAGCGCCCGCGACGCCGCCAAGGTAAAGTCCGATCAGGCCAACGAGGCGTATGACAACGCTACCGCTTCGGTCAAGGACCTTGCCGCCAAGTGCGATGCCGCCCAGGCGGACCTTGCGAACAAGCAGGGCACGCTTAACGATGCCAAGAAGGCCGACGACACTGCCCAGGCTGGCGTTGACAAGGCTCAGGCCGCAGATGTGCACGCCGCGACCGCTCTTTCGGGCGCCAAGCAGGCAGTTGCCGCCAAGACGCAGACCCTGTCCGACGCACAGGCGAAGGCCAAGGCCGCCGAGGACGAGCTGGCCACCGCAAACAAGGCCTTCGAGCGCTTCGCCGGTGCCCAGAAGGCGGTCGACGACGCCAGGGCCGCCTATGACGCTGCCGTCGCCGGTGTCGCCGATGCCCAGAAGCAGCTCGAGGCCGCCAACGAAGCCGTCGTCGATGCGAACTTCGAGATCGTCGAGGCCAAGGCCGAGCTTGCCAGCGATGAGGCACTCAAGGCCGATCTTGAGGCTGTCGACCACAAGGCCTCCCTTGCCGCGGGCACGACGGGCAACGAGAAGCTTGTCAAGCTGAACGCTGCCTACGCTCGCTATAAGGCCGCCGTCGATGCCGCTGCTGGTCTCAAGGCTGCTCTGAGCGATGCCGATGCCAAGCTGTCCGATGCCAACGACGCCTATGCCGCCGCGCTTGCCGAGCTTGGCGATGCCAAGGATGCCCTGGCTGCCGCGCAGGCCGAGTACGACAAGTATCATCCCAAGGCTGAGCCGCAGGCCAAGGCTCAGGTTGCGCAGGCTGCTGCAAAGGCTCCTGTCGCCAAGAAGAAGGCAACGTCGGCCGCGCTCGCCCAGACTGGCGACAATTCCGCTCTTGCGGGCGAGGTGTTCGTCATCGGCGGCATTACGCTCGTTGCCGCGGGCGTGACGCTGAGCGATCGTCGTCGCAAGCAGATGTAGCGTTTCGAGCGTAGTTTCTGCAACGAACTTCGGTTCATAGCAGGAGCACTTCGATGGCTTAACCGATAAGGCCGGCGCGCTGTCATGCGCAGCGCGCCGGCCTTTCTTCGTTTCGATATCAAAAAGCCCGGTCGGTAGCCGCGAAAGCTACCGACCGGGCAAATCGTAGGCAATATGGTTGCTGTCGAGCAGCTGCTCAGCTTAGCCCAGCAGGCTCAGACCCACGGAGACAAACGCCAGGATAACGCCGACGATGGACTCGCCGCCGAGCAGGCCGCTGGCGACAACCAGGCCCTGTTCCTGGAAGGCGGCGTCCTTGGCAGCCCTCTCCTCGTCAGAAAGACCAGCGGTGGCGTCGCGGTGGGCAGACCACTTGTCGTAGGCGAGCTTGACGCAGGAGCCCAGGAATGCCGTGAGTGACATGTAGAACGGCAGGTACACGCCCAGGCCGATCATCATGGCCGGAATGCCGAGCCAGTACATGACGATGCCGGCGATAAAGCCGCCTGCGAACCACGGCACGCTCGGGATGCCCGAGACCATGGTGGCGACCACACTTGCCTGCGCGGCAACGAAGCTCTTGTCGGGGCCAAAGGCGTCCGGGCCATAGGCGGTGACGAGCGCGACCATGACAGCGGCGGCGACCAGGGCGCCCACGATGCCGCCGATGGCCTGGCCGACCCACTGTGCGCGCGGGTTGGTGCCCAGCACGGCGCCGGCCTTAAAGTCGTTCATGACGTCGCCCGCAAGGCCGCACGCTACGGCCACGATGCCGGCGATAAAGAACAGCTTGACCTGAGCGAGCTGCGCGAAGGCTGCCACGATGAGCATGACGATGAGGCCGAAGATCTCCATGGGGTCAATACCCGTCTGACCGCAGCTCTGCGCACTCATGATGGTGGTGACAAAGGTGAACAGCGTGACGATGACGGCTGGAACGGGACCAAGGTCAAGCACGATGGCGATGATCACGGCGATGGCGGCGGCGCCCAGGCCGATGATGCCGGCGTCGAGCTTAAGGGAGCCCGAGATGAGCGACTGCTCGTCGGTGTCGGTGGAGCTGTCGGCAGCAAGACCGCGGACGATACCGGCGACCTGCGGCAGGATGTCCTTGAGGACGACGGCGACGCCAAAGCCCATCATGAGGCCCATGCCCAGGGACTTGACGATGCCCTGCGCAGTCACAACGTCGAACAGACCGGCAGCGGTGCCACCCACGATGATGCCAAAGTTGCCCAGCAGCGCGCCGGCAAACCAGAAGGCGACGGGGGCGAAGCCCACGAGGAAGCCGACGGAGAGCAGCATGGGCGAGTTGTAGATGCCAAAGGTCACGCCGGGGATGTTGAGCGTGCACAGCATGCTGGGCACCACGCCCAGGGCGTCGCGCAGCACGCTATAGATGCCGGCGATGGCCATGGAACCAAAGAGCTGCTTGCCGGTCTTGCCGCCGGCCTCGGTTGCGCGCAGGGTCTGAGCTGCGGCGTTGCCGGTGGGGAACTCAAGCGCGGCGTCCACGATAAAGTGACGGTGGATGAGCGCGGTGGCCAGCAGGCCCAGGATGGTGCCGGCGAGTGCCACGATAAACATGTCGAGCCAGCTGATCTGGTCGGCATAGCCCAGTATCCAGGCGCCCGGGATGGTAAACGCCAGACCGCCGGCGACCATGGCGCCTGTGGACATGATGGTGTGGGTGACGTTGGCCTCGTTGAGACTGGCGTTGCCCATGAGCTTAAGGAAGAACAGCGAGATGACGGCAGCGAAGACGATCGGCCAGGGGAGTGCGCCCATCTTGAGGGCGGTGTAGGCCGAGCTTGCCGTGATGATCACGCAGCCAAGGACGCCGATGACGACGCCGCGCAGCGTGAGCTGCCCGCGCATCGAAGCGCGGTTCGAGGGATTGCTCATATAGAACTCCTTTGCGTATATCCGCTTCCCCCGGGAGCGCCGCTACGGATACGGCGCGGGAAGTCGGGTTACCAAGGGCCGCCGCGTGAGCTCGCAAACGACCGCGCACCAGTATAGCCGCAAGGCAGCTAGATTGGGATGGGGCTTTTTTGACTACCCCAGGCGATGATTTTTCTGGGACGGGGATTAAAAAATGATTGTGTGGCGAATTTTTTTTTTATACCCCGCCCCGAAAAAAAAACCCAAAATTAGCCCCCGTAACAACGGGGG
>JAUUSS010000029.1 GCA_030841765.1 Collinsella aerofaciens
CGGCATAGACCTTCTGGTCATGCCGTCCTCTTTGAATGACAAGTTGTCGCTCTGGTGGGCGCGCAGCGTCAACTAGTTACGCGGTTTGGTAAAACCGCGTAACCCAACTAGAAGCGGTTACCGCGGAAGCCGCCGCCGTTGCGGCCGCCACGGTCGCCACCACGACCGCCGCGGTCGTTACCACGGTTGCCGCCAAAGCCGCCACGGTTGCCGCCGCGGTCGCCATAGCCACCACGGTTGCCGCCAAAGCCGCCGCGACCGCCACGGTCGCCGCCACGGTCACCAAAACCGCCACGGCCGCCACGATCGCCACCGCGACCGCCGCGGTCGCCACCACGGCCACCACGATCGCCAAAGCCGCCGCGGCCGCCACGGTCGCCGCCACGGCCACCACGGTCGTCACGGCCGCCGCGAGGACCGCGATCCTCGTCCAGGCCCATGGCGACGAGCGGAGCGATAACCTTATCGAGAGCGGCCATCAGCTCGGTGGCCTCCTCGTAAGAAAGCTCGGGCAGGAGCTTCTCCTTCTTGTTGGCAAGCTCGACCAGGCCCTCAGCGGCATCCTCGGCAGCGAAGACAACGATCTTGCGCATATCGCCCTCGGCGTCATCGATGCGGCCGACCAGATCGGCAGCCTCGGCCTCGGCCATCAGGCCATCGAGCTCACGAAGGCGCATGCCCAGCAGGTCGGACATTTCCTTCTGCTCCATCTTGGGCTTGAGGTCAAGAAGCTTGATGGCGCGCTCGATGTTCGCCATGCGCTCGGCCTTGGCCTCCTCCTCCTTGGAAATAGCAAAGCGACGGCTACGCAGCAGGCGGGCGGCCTTCTGCATCTTGTCCATCAGCTCTTCGTCATCGTAATCAAAGGCGGCCTCGACAACCTCGGCCTCCTCCTCGGCGGAAACCTCGTCAGCAGCCTCAACCTCGGCAGCTTCGGTCTCCACGGTCTCGACTGCCTCAACCTCGGCAGCCACGGTCTCGTTCTCGGTCTCGTTCATGATCTCTTCGTTCTCGGACATGAGACTCCTTCTTGGCCCTCTCGGGCATCATCGCCCCATTCGCGGGGCCCGTCGCGCACTCTTTGCGCTTTAAACATTCATGCCTCTCGGCAAAACGTCCATTAGTTTATGGTGTCGCCATCCAATCTAGCTGCAGAATCTATGTGCACACATTAATGCGACATGTGCGACTCGCGACGAGCGTACACCAGCGACGCCACGAACCCGACCACCGCAATCACAGCCGCCACGCGCACGGCAGCTGCAAATCCAATCGCCTGGGCAACGTCGGTCGCAACGCCAGCCGCACCGGCAGTCGCCGCAGAACTTGAGAGCAGGCCGATAAACAGGGACGGGCCAAACGATGCGGCAATCATGTTCCACGTGTTGAGCAATGCCGTTCCGTGGGGATGCTCAGCGGCAGGCAGCGTCTCCAAGCCGGCCGTTTGCGAGGGGCTCAACACCAAACCAACTCCGGCATACACCACAACGGTCACCGCCACGACGACGCCGATGTTCATGCTTGCCGCCGTCATCGAGATGGCAGTCTGCCCCACGGCAATCAGGGCAAAGCCGACCGGCAGCAGCGGCCATGCGCCACGGGCGTCCATCACGCGTCCGCCCACAATCGAGGTCACGGCGTTGCAGGCAATTGCCGGCAAAATGAGCAGGCCCGCAACAAGTGCGGTCATGCCGTATGCGCCCTCAAAATAGAGCGGCAACAAAACGCTCATCGAGAACGTCGTCATCATCGACACCACCACAAGCAGACACGCAGGCCAAAAACGAACGCTCGCCATGGGACGCACGTTAAGCACCGGATGCTCGAGCTTGAGCTGGCGGGCCGCAAACAGGCCGAGCAGCACAACGGCAGCGAAAAGCGTCACGATACCGGTAATCAGATTGGTCGAGAACTCGCCTACGGAATACACAAATGCCGTAATACCGGCGGCGAGCAAAACAACCGACAGAATATCAAGCGTGGCGTTCGAACGCTCTCCGACATTCTGAACAAGCTTTACGCCCGCCGCAGCGACCACAATGCCGCCCACCAGCGGCACTACGAACACCGCCCTCCAGCCAAACAACGTGCACATAAGACCGCTGATCACGGGTCCAAACGCCGGCCCCAGCGTAATGCAGGCACCGCCCAGGCTCAGATACAGACCAAGCTTCTCGCGCGGGGCGCAAGACAGCACCACGTTCATCATGAGCGGGAACAAAATGCCCGATCCTGCAGCCTGCAAAATACGGCTTGGCAGCAAAACGCTAAATGACGGAGCGAACAGGCACAGGACTTCGCCGGCGACCATGCATCCGCATGCGAAAAACAGCAGCTTGCGCGTCGAGAAACGGCCGGACAGGAAGGCCATGATGGCCGTAAAGATCGACGTCACGATCATGTAGCCCGAGACGAGCCACTGTGCCGTGGTGGCACTCACCGAAAAGGCTGCCATAATGTCGTGCAACGCCACGTTAATGATGTTCTCGTTAAACGCGGCAACAAAGGCTGCAATATACATTACGACGAGAATCGCCGCAGAGGCCGATGGCGTTACTTGAACTTTTTGCTGAGATTTGCTCCCCATGCATTTCCTTCCTCTTGAAACGACAGTCGCATCGCCCCAGAGGAACAGTCCAGGGCGAAAAATGAGCCCTAGACTTACGCCAGACGCCGTACACGACGAGTCTGGCAACATGGTCCAACATCGAAAGATTGTAACGCGGACGCGCGGCTTTCCTTCCGCGCTATTATTAAAAGTCCACGAAAGCATGAGACATGAGGAGCCCGCCATGATTAAGCCCATCATGAAATCCGAGTTCTTTTTACGCCTGCCTTCCGAAGACGCGGGACCCGACGACGCCGTGATCGGGCAAGACCTCCTGGATACGCTCCACGAGCATGAGCACGAGTGCGTGGGCCTCGCCGCCAACATGATCGGCGTGCGCAAACGCATCATCTGCGTAAAGGACGGCAACAGGGCGCTCCTGATGTACAACCCGCAAATTCTTGAGCAGGTCAATGCCTATCAAACGAGCGAAGGATGCCTCTCGCTGATCGGCGAGCGTCCCTGTACCCGCTATCGCCGCATTAAGGTTGAGTATTTGGACGAGAACTTCGTCCACCGCATCAAAAACTTCTCGGGCTACACCGCCGAGATCATCCAGCACGAAATCGACCACTGCAACGGCGTCGTGGTTTAGGCCACCCGCCAAAATGAGGGTACCGGAGGCCTCCCTATGGATATCAGCCGCTTTGGCGAATTCGCCATCTTAGCGCAGTCACGCACGTTTCTTGATGCGGCGGAACTGCTTTTCATGTCGCAATCAACCCTCTCCAAGCACATCATGGCAATGGAGCACGAACTCGGCTGCAAGCTCATCGATCGAAGCCAGCGCCACGTAACACTCACCGCGCAAGGCGAAGCGCTCCTCCCCTATGCGCAAAAAATTGCGACGCTTCAGCATCGCTATCTTGCCGCCATTCAAATAGGTGCAGGTGAGCCGCTCGAGCACCTCACCGTAGGTTCTATCCCCATTATGGCCCCTTATGGGATTACGGACGCCGTCATCGATTTTCAGCAGGCGAACCCCTCATATTCTGTCGAGCTCATCGAAGGCGAGGGCGACACACTCAAGCGCATGCTCCTGCACGAGGACATTGACCTGGCCTTCATCCGTGACAGCGGCGCCATCGAGCCGGAGTTCAAAAAGATTCCCTTTACGACCGACCGGCTCGTGGCCGTCCTTCCGCTCGACCATCCACTCGCCGAACGTGACACCGTCGAGATAGACGACCTTATCGACGAGAATTTCCTCATGCTTCCCCAAGGCTCGTTCGTAAGCGAGCTCATCCTTTCCCTTTGTCGCGAAGCTGGATTTGGCCCACGTGTTACGTTCACCGGCAAACGAGCCGAGAACATCATCTCTCTTGTCGCACGCGGCGCCGGTGTCTCATTCCTCATGCGCAAGCCGGCGGAATCGCTTACCAGCGGAAAGGTAGCCTTGGTGCCGCTTGAGCCCGCGACGACCTCCGAGGTCAGGCTCTACCTCAAGCGGAACGCCGCGCACTCGCAGGCGGTCGTCTCGTTCATTGGCTTCCTCCCCTACCGTCAGCTCCTGCAGGGCGACCGTGCGTCTTCCATCGCGGCACGACCGTCATAATCCCCGCTGCTCCACAACCGCAGACTTGTGACCGCAAACACGATGACAGCGGCACGAAACACAAATATGCCTCGGGCAGCACGTCGCCGTCCGAGGCATATTTAATCAAAGTGCGCAGAAAGACTAGTCCACCGAGATGTTGAGTGCCTTACCGCCCTCGTCCTTCTTGGTACCGATCACCATAGCGGCGACAAGAGCCAGAACGAAAGCGACCACACCGGAGATGACAAGGCCGATAAAGCCCGTGTCGATGCCGGCAGGGTTAATAAAGCTCGGGAAACCGAGCGGGCCGGAGGCGCCGAAGGCATAGAGCTTGGCACCCATGAGGCCGGCAATGGCGCCGCCTACACCAGCGGAAATAAAGGTTGCCCACATAAGGCGCTTACGCGGCAGCAAGATGGCGTAAAGCGCAGGCTCGTTGACACCGAAAATCGAAGAGACAAGGGCGGGAATGTTGACGGCAGCATTTTCCTCGGAGTCCTTGGTTCGGATGATCATGCCAAGCACAGCGCCGGCGATGGCACAACCGCCTGCATACACGAGCGGGTTAATGAGGTCATAGCCGTAGGTTGCGACATCGAGGAACCACAACGGGATGATGCCCCAGTGCAGGCCGAACATGACGAGCAGGCTCCAGAACGTGCCGATGACGAAGCCGGCGATGGCGGGTTGGAAGTTGATGAGCATCAGAATGATCTGGGCAACGATGTTGGAGAGGACCGTCATGACCGGACCGACCACAAGCAGGCCAAGGATGCCGCAAATGAGGAGCGTCAGGATGTTGGAGAAGAACGAGCTCACAAGCGCGGGCAGCGCGTTAGAAAGGGCCTTGTGCACCTTGGAGGCAATCCAGACGATAAAGATCGCAGGCAGAATCGTCGATGAGTAATTCTGCATGATCAGCGGGATGCCAAAAATATCACCGTAGACATTGGACTCGAAGACCGTACCGGCGCCGAGCGTGTAGAGCGGATCTCCGCCCATAAGGGCAACGAGCGTCGGATAGACGAGGATACCGCCGAGCGCCATTCCCATAACGGGCTTAAGTCCGAACTTCTTGGCCGACGTCCAGCCAATGATTAGCGGAAAGTAATAGAAGACCGAATCTCCGATTGCCGAGAGCGTCACATACGTATTGCTGTCCTTGGCAAGCCAACCGGCAACCGTGCAGAGCGCGAGCATCGACTTGATAAAGCCACCGGCCATAAGCACGCCAAGAACCGGTTGCAGAATCTCGGAGATGATGGCCAGCAGACGCGAGAATGGATCGCCCTTTTTGACGTCGTCGCCTTCATCGATATCGAGTGCGGGTTTGGAGTCGAACCCGCCAATCTGAACAAGGTCGTTGTAGACGGCCTCGACAGTGGCACCAATCACGACCTGATACTGTCCGCCGGCCTGGATGACGTCAACGACGCCCTTCGTCGCCTTAAGCTCATTGGTCTGGGCGAGCGATTCATCCTTGAGGTGGAAGCGGAGACGCGTAATGCAGTGGCTCACGTCTAACACATTGTCTCGACCACCGACCTTTGTGATGATTTCATCGCAAAGCTTCTGGTATTTCATGGAATTCTCCTTTTTCTGAGCGGGGTATAGCATCGATTTCATGCCTCCGTAGTCGACGTGGGAGGGCAAGGAACCCGCTTCCCCCTTTGAAATCCGCGGACGCACGTACGCCCGGGATGCGAAACGGCAGAGAAGATGGAAGATGCCGATCACATGGCGGCGAGCCTCATTGGCCCATGTCACGCAATCAGGTCTACAAACGCGAATCTGCTGCGCCGAGAAGTCTCGTCGTCTGGCAGAACTTGTCACACAGACGTTCCGGTTCGCCCTGGGGAATCTGAGTACGCTCGGTCTCAAAGGAGAGGCCGTACTCGCGTGCCGGAAGGAAATACTCGAAATAGCCGTTGGTGTAACCGCAAACTATTCCCTCGACCGGGCATTCGCGCTTCATGCGAATACCCAAGTCGCTGCCGAGCTCACTCGGGAACACAAAGAGATGCAGGCCGCCCAAACTGATGACGGCACACTTAAGCGTGAGCGAAAAGTCGTCATGGGCAACGGTGTGATAGAACGTCTGAGGCTCGATGCGGTCGAGAACGACCTCGCGATCGAGCTTGATCTGGGAAATCGCCTCGGCAAGACCGGTCGAAACGCGCTCGACCTCGGGAATGCCGCGTCCCTGGCGAAAATTGCGGTCGCTACAGTCGCCAGCAGCACCGACGACCATGGCCGGATAGTAACCAAGACTCTGAGCGAGCTTTTTGCCGGTGAGACCGGCGAGTTCGCTCGTGAGCTCCGTGCAGTCGGGTCCGACGCAAGCGGAATGCACCGCCCAGTTCACAAAGCCCGCAAATGGCTTGCCTTCGGTATCGAAGAACGATACGACAATGACCTCATTGTCGGCGAGTTCACCTGGGATGATGCGGTTGTCGTAGAAACCGGTGATGACCCGCTTGCCCAAGCGACAAATCGCGGGCTGTGCGTTGGCGCGGCACTCCTCAAAGCATTGGCAAATGGTATCGAGGAACCAGCGGTAGTAGTTCTCGTCGAATTTTCCCGTCCACCAGCTGCGGTGGTAAGCGACGATTGAAGTATGGTCGTGCGTCGCCGAGAGCAGGACGCAATCACGGTCAATGCCGTAGCGCTCGGCGAGCATTGTCTTGACTTCCTCGGCCATGCTTTCCTCGAACTCGAGGACATCGGCATTAAAGAGAAACACTTCACGTTCGCCTTGCTGGAAGAGAATGGCGTTGGCGAAGACGTCGTCATGGACGCCCGTCGCAGGTTCAAGACGGTTGGGAAGATTGCGGTAGCCAATCAGGTAGATGTCGCCCTGTGGGGTGATTTTGCGGCGCGCGTGTCCAATGTTCATGCACGTTCTCCTTCTGTGTCACGCCGCATTCAAGGCGGCAATGATGATTTCGACGAGGCGCTCATGGGATCCGGCGGCAAAACCGGAGTTCATGGCCTCATAGGTGATCTTTTCGTACGCGTCGGGAGCCGGTAGGTACTTCTGTCCGCCGTTGACGAGCGTGGCAAAGAACACAGAGCCGGACCGAGCGGCGCGCACAGTGGCGCCGAATGCACTCGAGACCTCGGGTTGTACGCCGACAAGCTCGACGTTTCCCAGCCGGAGCAGATAGACCCTCGTGCGCTGCTCGCCAGCGGCATGAAACTCATACGTTCGGTGCGGAGCCAAAGAGTGAAAATCGGCGCGTGTCTGAGCGGGCAGGAGAACGTCGACCGTGCGGGCATCGATGCCGGTAGCGTCATCCTCACGCGCCATGCGAGCGGTCTCGATTAAAGCATCGCCCAAGGCCTGCCCCTGCTGGTGCAACATGCGGTATCCGTCCTCATGGGCATCGACCGTCTGCTTAACGCCGGCCGCATCGAACATGACGTTCATGGCGCGCTCCGCCGGACTTTGGTCGCCCGCGGCGCCTGGCAGCAACAGGGCAACGCCGCCCAGCTCGCGCTCGAGTGACATGGCGGCAAAACCAAAGAGGTCTCCGCTCGCCATGCGCCTCCCCTCGGAGTCGCGCGACCCGTCGAGCACGGAGGACTGAACGTCCGCCGTCGCGAGCACGGCAACATACTCGCCCCCGGCATCCCTTATGGCGAGTACGGGCATCGTGTGGTCGGCAAACCCCCTGGGATTCGAGCCCAACCACCAGCCGGCAGGCGTCTCGATGTCGCGATTAACGTTCACGGGGCATTCGCCCTCCACAGTGGCGAGAGTGACGGAGCGAATGCCCGCAACAGCGCGCTCGACAGCCGTGCGGGCGGCAGCGACGAGTGCTGCGCGATAGCGCTCGTTGCGATTGCGGGTAGCATCGTCGGCAAGATGCCCGGGAGTGCGGACGTGAGGCATGGAAAACGTGTGGGTAGGAACCACCCAAGAATAAGCACCGCTGCAATTGGCGGCATCCTCAACAATCTCACGCAGATCGGCGAGTAGAGCCGGAGCGATCGAGGTGACCTCAAGCGAAAGGACGCAGGCGCGTCGCCCCGTTCCCTCGATGATAAGGGCACGGGCGAAGACCTCATGACGGAGTTCGTCGAAACCGTCGAACGGCAACACGTCCCCAAGATCGATGGCCACACGAGCGGCCCCAGCCCTCATCTCTCCTTCGTCCATGGCAGATACTCCCCTCTGATTGCCGCTCACTCGACACCGTACAGTTGCTGCGCTGTACCGCCAAGCACAAGGTCGCTGTCTGTATCGCTCAGATTTGCAGCGCGAACGCAGGCGACACCCTCGGTGAGCCACTCGCGTTTGACGGGATAGCTCGTGCCAAAAACAATATGGTCTGCACCCAGCACGTCAACCGCACAGGCGAGGAGCGTCTTGCCCCAAGGCTGAGCATGGGACATGTCGAAATAGATGTTGTTCTCGAGGTGCCTGGAAACGGTCTCGGTATCGACCTGAAAACGGCCAGAAGCATCAGGGCGCTTGGGGCCATGAGGCAGCAGCATCTCCTTGAACGCAAAGTATGCGCCGCCGAGCATGGAGTGGACCATCTTGATATTGGGGTAGCGCTCAAAGAAATCACCAAAGATCTCTCGGCCGATCGCCGTAGTTTGGTCGACGCAGCGGCCATAAGAGCGGCGAAGGTTGTCGTACGCGAGAAGCGACTCGTTCTCGACCGGCACGGGAACATGGTGCACGTAAACGGTGACATGGCGTTCGTTCAGGTGCTCGAAAAAGCTCGAGAAGACCTGGTCGTCGAGATAGCGCTTGCCGTAGTGAGCGCAGAGCTGCACGCCCGCAAAACCATCGTCGAGCCTGCGGTCGAGCTCCTCCAAATTCGCTTTGGTGCCAAAGGGCGGCACGGCGACAAGCGGAATCAGACGGCCATTTGACGCCTTCGCGTCAGCAGCCATACCGTCGTTGAAACGCCGGCACATCTCGAGCGACATCCACTCGTGGCAGCCGGGGAGCTTGAGGATCGCCTTGTCGACCCCCGCCTCATCCATATCGGCCAAGCGCTTCTCGAGGGTGTAGTCGCCCTCAATGTAGTTAAGACCCGGAGAACCGGCGGGCATCTCGATCACGATCTGTCGTTTGCCGGCGGAATTCATGGTCAGATAGCCTTCGGTGTCATAGGCGCGGGGTACCTCGGCCAAAAACTGTTCGCAGAGCGTCTCGTCATGAAAGATGTGCTCGTCGAACCAGTAGGAATTTGCATCGATAATCATTGGTTGGAACCGCCTTTCATCTTGTTGAAAACATTCTAGAAAAGCAGGTACCCGGACATCAATTCCAGCTTAAGCCCACTGTATTCCATTTTGGAATAGAACTTACCGCTCACACGCGAACCTCGCCCGCTCAACGAGACAAGCGCTAACAGCACGGGCTTAGACAGAAAACGGTCGGCCCGCATCCGTTGCGGGCCGACCGTTTCATTACAGGCTACCTTTGCCGTTACGCCTGGCGGTAATGGTCAAAGAAGTCGGCGAGGTCTTCGAGGGACTCTTTGAGTACTTCCATGCGCGGCAGGTACACGATGCGGAAGTGGTCGGGCTCAGCCCAGTTGAAGCCGCCGCCGCGCGTGATCAGGATCTTCTTCTCGTGCAGCAGGTCGAGGGCGAACTGCTCGTCATCGGTGATGTTGAACTTCTTCACATCCATCTTGGGGAAGATGTAGAACGCCGCGCGCGGCTTAACCACCGAGATGCCGTCAATCTTGTTAAGCGCCTCATACACAAAGTTGCGCTGCTCGTAGACACGGCCGCCGGGACGGATGTAGTCGTTAACGGACTGATGGCCACCGAGTGCCGTCTGAACGATCGACTGAGCCGGCACGTTGGAGCACAGGCGCATGTTGGAGAGCATGTTGATGCCCATGATGAAGTCGCTCATGCAGCGCTGGTTGCCCGAAAGCACCATCCAGCCAATACGATAGCCCGCAATCATGTGCGACTTGGAAAGGCCGCTAAAGGTGACGCAGGGCAGGTCGGGGGCGAGCGAGGCAATCGAGACGTGCTCGTAGCCGTCCATACAGAGGCGGTCGTAGATCTCATCGGCAAAGATCATCAGCTGATGCCTGCGTGCAACCTCGACGATGCCCTCGAGCACCTCGCGCGGATAGACGGAACCCGTGGGGTTATTGGGGTTGATGATGACGAGAGCTTTGGTCGCGCTCGTAATCTTGGACTCCATATCCTCCAAGTCGGGATACCAATCCGCCTGCTCATCGCACAGATAGTGCACAGGATGACCGCCGGCAAGGGTTGCGCACGCCGTCCAGAGCGGATAGTCGGGGCTGGGGATCAGAATCTCGTCGCCATTGTCGAGCAGCGCGTTCATCGAAAGCTGAATGAGCTCGGACACGCCGTTGCCCGTGTAGATATGCTCCATCTGAACGTTGGGCAGGCCCTTGATCTGCGAATACTGCATAATCGCCTTGCGCGCGGAGAACAGGCCACGCGAGTTGGAATAGCCTTCGCAGTCGGGCAGCTGCTGGCGCATGTCCTTGATGACCTCATCGGGCGTGCGGAAACCGAAGGGCGCCGGGTTACCGATATTGAGCTTGAGGATGCGCTCGCCCTCGTCCTCCATACGGGCGGCCTCGTCGACGACGGGACCGCGCACGTCATACAGGACGTTATCGAGCTTGGTGGACTTAGAAAAAGTACGCATGGTGGTGCTCCTTGCAATTTGAGCTGAGGGAAGGGGTTCGGGCTTGGAATCGTTGCGGGGTGATGATGCCTCGCCTTGATCGGCGTCGCCGGCAAGCAGCCAGGTAACATCGACCTCCAAAATACGGGCGAGCAGCTCAGCCACATCGCGCCGCGGGATCGTCTTGCCGCTCACATATTGGCTCATCTGACTCTTGCCGAGTTTTTTGCCGAGCATCTCCGATGCGCGGATCACGTCCGACTGGCGAACGTCGCGATCGGACATAGTCTGTCGCAGGCGATCGCTAAACGTCTCTTGGGCCACTAGAACCTCCTTGCTGGCAAAGTTCAATTTATAGAACACGAATTGAACCAGAGTTCAATTTAGCAAGCAGTATAGCGCCGTACCTCATTCGAAAGTTCAATTTCATAAGAAAATATATCGGACTCCGAGATTTGCCCAAAGCGAACAATGGTGTGTACACGTTTAGAGGTATTCGAGGAAACGGGCGGCGGCAAGCGAAACATCGGCCGTTCGATATATGGCGTTGATCTGCCGATGGGGATGTCCCTCGAGCGAACGCACGGCAACATCGAACTGACAACGGCGCAAGATGAGCGCGGGAAGAATGCTCACACCCAGGCCGTCCTCAACCATGGCCATAATCGCATAGTCATCCCAGGTCGACAGCTTGGAGCACACCGTCAGTCCCGCCCGACGGAACAGCGGCGTAATCTCGTCATCGGTGCCGCGTTCTAGCAGAATAAACTGCTCGTTGGCTAAATCGGCAAGAGAAACGACCTCCGCCGTGGCAAGCAAAGAGTCTGCCGGTACTACCGCCATCAACTCGTCGCGCACCAAAGACCGCGATGCCATGCCGTTTTCTCGGGGCTCACGCGGGATAAAGCCCAGGTCGCAGCGGCCTTCCGCCACCCATTGCTCAATCTCGGAGTAATCACCCATCAGCAGCTCGTAATCGACATCCGGATGATCGGCGCGAAAGCGCGCAATCACCGGCGGCAGCACGTGGGTCGCCACACTCGAAAACGTACCGATGCAGATTTTGCCGCGCATGAGTCCACGCATCTCGTCCACGCGTCGCTGCAGGCGGCCAAACTCTTCGCATAACGCCTCGACTGCCGGCATGACCTGCCGCCCGTCGGCAGAAAGCACCACGCCCTCTCGGCTGCGATAAAGCACCTTAAAACCCCAGTCTGCCTCAAGGTCGCCCACCATGCGGCTCACGCCCGACTGCGAATAGCTCAGCCGCTCTGCAGCACGCGTAAAGCTGCCAGCACGCACCGTCTCGAGCAGCACTTGCATCTTTTGGATATTGGTCTCCACGGCACGTCCCCACCCTTGCATGAGTTTTTGTCATGTTTTCCATGCATTATATTCGCTTTTCTTCTAAAGCCAGTTCACCCATAGTGAACATGTTCGGATATAGAGGGGATGTCAGCGCATGAACAACGGACTGTTTACATACTTAGCAGCATTACTGTTGTTTGGCTCTAACGGCATCATCGCCGCAGCTATCGCACTGCCGAGCTCCGATATCGTGCTGCTGCGCACGTTTTTGGGCGCTCTCTCGCTTGTCACTATCCTCGCCACTACCCAACACCATAAGTTGCAGGCGCCATCTCGTCCCCGCGAAGCCGCGGCCCTCCTCCTCTCGGGAGCTGCGCTGGGCGCCAGCTGGATTTTTCTGTTCCGCGCCTACCAGACGATCGGCGTCGGCGTATCCTCGCTGCTGTACTACTGCGGCCCCATCATTGTCATGGCGCTCTCCCCGCTCATCTTTGGCGAAAAGCTGACCGGCGGCAAAATCGCCGGCTTTGTCGCCGTTGCTTGTGGTGCTTTTCTCATTGCAGCGCAAGGTCTAGGCGGCAATATGCCCATTGCGGGCATCGTCTGTGGAATCGCCTCGGCCTTCTGCTATGCATTGATGGTCATCGCCAGCAAGGGTGCGCCGCACATCGAGGGCCTCGAGAACTCCGCGCTCCAGGTGAGCGCCGCCTTTGTGACCGCACTGGTCCTCACGCTCATCACGCAGGGCGCTCCCTCATTCCTGTCCGCCGGCGTCGCCGCCAGTATTGATTGGCGCGCCGTCGCTATGCTCGGCGTCGTCAACACCGGCATCGGTTGCCTGCTCTACTTTAGCGCCGTCGCCAAGCTGCCCGTCCAGACCGTCGCTGTCGTCGGCTACCTCGAGCCGCTTTCGGCGGTCGTGTTCTCGGCCGCCCTTTTGGGTGAAGCCATAACACCGGTCCGCCTGATGGGCGCCGCGCTTATCATCGGCGGCGCGATTTTTTGCGAACTCGCCGGCAAACGCGCAAACGCCAAGGCTGGCATCGCCCAGACAGCACGTGCTTAAAAGCCCTGCTTTGAAATGCTACCTGCATAGATAAATAATCCCCAGCTGAGGATTATTGTCTAAAATAACCCGATGTGCCAAACTGCTCTTGTATGTATAAAGACGGCATAAAGTTTTTTGTCCTAGACAGATAACCGGATGTCTAAGGGAGTCCTCGTGGCACACAACAAACTGGAGGCAAACCTCCAAGACCAGCGCGGGCAAGGCGGGCACGGAGCCATCCCCCTCTCCGCTGGCATGCTGCTCGTAACGCTCGGCGTCGTCTATGGCGACATCGGCACGAGCCCCATGTACACCATGAAATCAATCGTCGCCAACAACGGCGGCATCGGTACCGTCAGCGAGGACATGATCCTGGGCGCGCTTTCGCTCGTCATCTGGACCATGACGCTCGTGACCACGGTCAAGTACGTGGTAATCGCCATGAAGGCCGACAACCACAACGAAGGCGGCATCTTCGCCCTGTTCAGTCTCGTGCGCAAGGTGGCGCCATGGCTGATTCTCCCCGCCATGATCGGCGGCGCGGCGCTGCTCGCTGACGGCATCCTCACCCCCGCCGTCACGGTTACCACGGCCATCGAGGGCTTGCGCACTATCGAGTGGGGCCATGCGCTTTTGGGTGACGGCCAGACCAACGTAATCATCATCACCATCATCATTATCTGCGGCCTGTTTGCCATGCAGCGCGCCGGCACCTCGTCAATCGGCAAGCTGTTCGGCCCGCTTATGACGCTGTGGTTCCTGTTCTTGGCTGGCGCCGGCCTGTTCAACATGCTCGGCAACTTGTCCATCCTGCGCGCGCTCAACCCCATCCGTGGCATCATGTTCCTGTTCTCGCCCATCAACCACTCGGGTATTATGGTGCTCGGCTTCGTCTTCCTGTCGACGACCGGCGCCGAGGCGCTCTATTCGGACATGGGTCACGTGGGCAAGGCTAACATTTACGCATCCTGGCCGTTCGTAAAGGCGGCCCTCATCCTTAACTATCTGGGTCAGGGCGCTTGGCTGCTCGCCAACAATTCCAATCCCCAGATGCTCGCGATGGATATCGTCAACCCGTTCTATATGATGCTTCCCGAGCCCCTGCGCCCCTTTGCCATCGTGCTTTCGGCCGTGGCGGCCATCATTGCCTCGCAGGCGCTCATCACCGGCTCGTTCTCGCTGGTATCCGAGGCAACGCGCCTCAACCTTATGCCGCACCTGCGCATCCACTACCCCAGCGACACCAAGGGCCAGCTCTATATTCCGCTCGTCAACAACATCATGTGGGTCGGCTGCATCTTCATCGTGCTGCTGTTCCAGAACTCCGAGCGCATGGAGAGCGCCTACGGCCTCGCCATCACCGTGACCATGCTCATGACCACGACGCTTTTGACGAGCTATATCGCCGGCATCCTCAAGCACAAACTGGGTGCCTGCGTCTTCGCACTGCTCTTTGGCGCCATTGAGCTGTGCTTCTTCGCCTCGTGCCTCACCATGTTCTTTGACGGCGGCTACGTCATGATCTTCCTGGCCGCGCTGCTGTTTGGCCTTATGTATGTGTGGCGCCGCGGCACCGCCATCGAGCGCACGCAGACGATCCTGCTGCCCGTCTCCAAGTACATCGATCAGCTCAACCGCCTGCGCAACGACGAGACCTACCCCGTGCTCGCCGACAATCTGGTGTTCCTCACCAACAGCCCCGATCCGCTCACACTCGACCGCGACGTGCTCTATTCCATCCTGGACAAGCACCCCAAGCGCGCCAAGGCATATTGGTTCATCAACGTGCACGTTACCGACGAACCCTATACGCACGAGTATTCCGTCGAGACCTTTGGCACGGACTTTTTGTTCCGCGTGCGCCTGGACCTGGGCTTTAAGGTCAACCAGCGCGTCAACGCCTATCTGCGTCAGATCGTCGGCGACTTGATGGCATCGGGCGAGCTGCCGCCGCAACATCACACCTACTCCATCTACGAGACGCGCGGCAACGTAGGTGACTTCCGCTTTTGCATGCTGCGCAAGATGCTTGCCCCCGAAACGGACATCAACCGCAATGACCACCGCGTGATGGCCATCAAGTACGCCGTCCGCCGCGCCTGCGGAAGCCCGGCACGCTGGTACGGTCTCGAGAACTCGGCCATCATCATTGAGTACGTACCGCTGTTTGCCCGCATGCGCCCGGCCGTTAAGCTCGTGCGCACCCAGGTGCCGCTCGAGGTTCAGATCGAAGAGGCCGAGGAAATGGAAGTCGACATCTTCTCGGACGACTTGGTCAACGGCAACGAAGCCGGTAAGGACATGAACGTCGATCCCACCGAGTTGCTCGAGAGTGTCGCCGATACGCCCGAACAGCAACAGCTCGACGGCCTCGAGAACGAACAACTCAACGACGCCAACTTCTAGCGGCGCCATAAATCAACGACAGCGGCCCTGCACCTCACGGGAGATGCAGGGCCGCTTTGCATTGCGGTAAAGCTATCGGCTACGAACGACGCGGCTCGGGAACCACGAGTCTATCGGGGCTCGCGCCCTCGGCATCCATCAGGCTCACGTAGCGAATCGACGGATCCCCATACATCGCGTAGTAATAATTGCCCGTGCGCGCGCTAAAGCATCCGGTGTAGATAGTCTTCTCGAACTTGCCATCGCCCATCCTGGACGCTCCCTCGATCATCACCACGCCCTCGAGCGAGCGGAACATGCGAACGACGTTTTCGGTCTCGCTCTCCTTTTGCGGGTAATTGGCATTGAGGTACGCCGCCTTTACAAAACGGCTCGGCGAATAGCAATCGCCCGGAATGCCGCGCATGCCGGCACCGGCTCCATAGGGCTTAAGCTCGGCGCCACGCCATGTCGCCGTCTGCGGAAAATCGCTTGTGGCCGTGATATAGGTGCGCAGGTTTTCCATGTGCCACGGGAAAGTCGGCTGATTGGCAAGGGTGTCGACCGGATTGTCGTATACATGCAGGCCGTCAGCCATCATCTCGACCACGATGCTGCGCTGGCTGTCGCCGATAATCCAATGGAGCAGCGACACGCCCAGCCCCTCTCCGGCAGATTTGGCGACAATCACCGTGTCGCGCAGCGCGGCCTCGACCTCATCGACCGTCGAGAACGTCACTGCCACCCACAGGGGAAACTCATAGGCCGCGATATTGTTCTTGCCGTCGACAGGGCCCTCGGCATACTCGGCATAACCCGGGAAATTGAGACCCGCCACGGCGAGGCCCGCATCGTTGCCGCAGTCGAAGAACATAGGGTAGTTCTCGCAATCGATGCACATGCCGATTACCGCGTGCGCCGCCGACGCATCGTCGATAAACGAATACGGGACGTGGAACCCGCGCGGCATCACGCGAACCTGTTGGCCGTAGTCAAAGCTCCAGTCTAGGTTGCGGCCTAGATACATGTGACCAGAATTATCGGTAAATCGAATGCTCGTACACATAGCGCCTCCTAGCTTTACGTTCCTGCTAAGGTTATTGTCACCAAACAAAAAGGCGCTAAACACAAAAGCCCGGACATGACAACAATGTCACGTCCGGACCAAAAGAGACGAAGTGCGGTGCTTTGGTCCCCTTAGACCAACTTTCCTAGACAGTGGTCAATCATGTGTTGAATCATCTGCGCCTCGAAGCCCACAAAGTCCTGCTTGCGCTCGCGCATCTTGCCGTCGACGATCACGTCATAAGCGACCTTGCACTTGATATAGCGCGTGGACTTGGTGACCTCCTCGTGCGTCAGGCAGCTCTCCTCCATCTTGCTGGCGCCCAGGCCAAACACCAGACGGGGGTTGTAGAGCACGTGGGGCTCGCCGGCATCGTCCAGGTAGACGCAAACCTTCTTGGTAACGCCAATCTGGTTAGCGGCCAAGCAGCCGGCATCGTCGAGCGACTTGATGGTATCGATCAGGTCCTGAGCAACCGACTCGTCCTCGACGGTCGCAACCTCGCAACGCTGGGACAGGATAGCCTCGTCGTGGCAAAGCTCTTTAATCATACGTTCCTCCATAGGGGTCGTTGTAACCGCTTAAGTATACGGTACCCACACATTTTCATGCGAAAAATACCGTCCGTCTGCTACAAAGCGCCGGACATCAACATGCGAGGAACAACAGCGTCGTAAAGGGGCTATAGTGGGTGAGTTCGTGTCAATCGGCCTAAACTCGGGGCCGAGCAAGGAAAGGGTATGCATGGACGAACTATTTCACGTCAGCGAGCGCAAGTCCACAATCGGGACCGAACTCCGCGCTGGACTGACAACATTCCTGGCGATGGCCTACATCATCGCCGTCAACCCCGCGGTGCTCTCGGGCGCTGGCATCGATGCGGGAGCGCTCGCCTGCGCCACCTGCCTGGGCGCCGGCATCATGACCATCTGCATGGGCATCTTCGCCAACCGCCCGCTCGCCTGCGCGTCGGGCTTAGGCGTCAACGCGATGATCGCTGGAATCACCACCACCGTCTGCGGCGGTGACTGGCACGTGGCCATGAGCGTCATCTTCCTCGAGGGTATCGTCATCTTGCTGCTCGTGCTTTGTGGCCTGCGCGAGGCCATCATGGACGCCATCCCGGTTGTCCTGCGTCACGCCATCTCGGTGGGTCTGGGCCTGTTCATCGCCATGATTGGCCTGTGCGATGCCGGCATTATCACCGCTGGCGCCGGTACACTCGTCGGTCTGGGCGACATCACCTCCCCCACCTTCATCGTCGGCATCATCTCCATCCTGGTGACAGTCGCCCTCGCCTGCCGCAACGTCCCCGGCTCGCTGCTCATCGGCATCGTCGTCGCCGTCATCGCCGGTATCCCCCTAGGTGTGACCCATGCTCCGACCGGTATCATCGCCCCGCTCGACTTCTCGAGCATCGGTGGCCCCATCGCCGACGCCGGCGGCGTGCCCGCCATCGTCAAGGTCCTTACCGACCCCACGCTCCTCGTCATCTCGTTCTCGCTGCTCATGAGTGACTTCTTCGACACCATGGGCACCGCGATGGCCGTGGCCAAGCAGGGCGAGTTCCTCACCGACGACGGCAACGTCGAGAATATCAAGGAGATCCTGATCGTCGACTCCGCCGCCGCTGCTGTGGGCGGTTTCATGGGCGTCTCCTCCATCACCACCTTCGTCGAGTCCACTTCCGGCGCCGCCGACGGTGGCCGCACGGGCCTCACCTCCGTCACCACCGGCGTGCTGTTCATTCTCGCCGCGTTCTTCTCCCCCATCGTCACCATCGTTTCCAGCGCCGCCACCTGCGGTGCTCTGGTCTACGTCGGCTACCTCATGATGAGCGAAGCCTCCGAGATCGACTGGTCCGACGTGTCGCAGGGTTTCCCGGCGTTCATGATCGTCGCCGGCGTGCCCTTCACCTACTCCATCTCTGCCGGCATTGGCCTGGGCTTTATCGCCTACGTGATCGTCGCGCTCTTTAAGGGCGAGGCCTCCAAGATCAAGCCGCTCATGTGGATCGCAGCCCTTGCCTTCCTCGTCTACTTCTTCGTGGCGTAACGGCATAGTCTGCTAAAGCAGAACATCAAGGCGCGGAGTCGCATCGAGCGGCTCCGCGCTTTTCTTTTAAAGCCAGGCAACGCACAGACGCGCGATGTTTTGCTTCCCAAGTTTTGGACATTTTGCCCTCCAAACGGCACTACCGCCGGCTACATCCTGCAGATATGCTGGGCTTAATCGCATAGGCCCTATGAGGATGGGAGTAACCATGGCCGCCTTGTTCACGACCCCCAAGCGCAATGACAAAACCTCTGGAGCCCATTTTGTCGAGCCCGACGTGTGCCGTCGCACGCTGCTCGCACACGGCAGCTGGCGCCGCGTGACGCGCCGCATCGTCTGCGGCCTGGCCTGCGCGCTCACGGTGAGCTCGCTGCTCATGCCGAGCGTCTCGCTCGCGGCCGAGTGGGTGGACGTCGGCGGCGTCCGCCACGAAGCGGCCGCGGGGCCCGCGGGAGACGCCGCCGGCACCTGGAGCTGGGACGGCGCCGATGACATGAAGCTCAACGGCTATAACGGCGGCGCGATCGAGGCAGCGGGCAAGCTCAACGTGAGCTACGAGGGCGACAACATCGTCACTAACGGCGACGGCCGCGGCATCAAGGTTAAGGATGGCGCGAACGAGAACGCCGAGCTTAATATTCAGGGCGACGCGTCCAGCACGCTCAACGTGACATCTTCTCGTGACGCCATCACTTCCGTCGGCAGCATCAACATCGACGGCGCTGGCACTGTCAACGCCACGAGCACCGAGCACGATGCCATCGATGCCGGGGGCGATGTCACCATCAAGGGCTCGGGAAACGTTAACGCCACGGGCGATTCGGATGGCATCAGGGCCGACGGCAACATCACGATCGACAACAGCGGAACCGTCACCGCCAAGGCCACCGAGGATCAGGGTATCGATGCTAACGAGAACCTCATCATAAAGGGCGGCGGCAAGGTAGAGGCAAGCTCTATCAAAGACAATGCGATTTGGGCCGACGGCAACATCGAGATCTCGGGTGGCAGCCAGGTCAAGGCAAGCTCCGAGGAAGACGCCACCATCGACGGTAAAAACAGCCTCACGGTCACGAACGCTTCCCTCAACGCAAGTGGCGTTGGGTATGGCATCTATGTCTACAAGGGCATCACGTTCGATGGCGCAACCGTAACGGTCCGTGCAAGTGCAGGGAACGATGAAGCCAGCGCCCTCTTCACCGACGAGGACGACATCGTCATCAAGAACGGCTCGATCGTGGATGCGTTCGCAGAAGGCCAGTTCTCGACCGCAATCTTCACCAGAAACTACTACCCCAACGAAGCGGGTGGTCACATCTACATTAGTGACTCCGTTGTCAAGGCTATAGCCCGCTATGTCGAGTCCGGTAGCGACGGCCCCGATCACTACAGCAACGACCAAAGTGGCGCGGTCATTCCCAAGCATAGGGGCATGAACATCGGCATCTTTGCCCGGACCAAGGAGGGCATCACGCCCGCGACCATCTCGATTGTCCGCAGTAAGGTCACAGCTGAGGGAGACACGGCGGCAATCTTCGCCCTTGCCGTGAGCGCGGACGGCGAGACAATCGGCACCATCGAGATCGAAGGCGCTCCCATACAGACGCCCACAGGCGGCAAGATCATTGGCTATCGCAACAAGGAAGAACTCGATGACGGCATCTTCTACGTGGTGGGTCAAACCATCGGCACGGGCGACGCTGTGATCGACTCCCCCTATAACGAAGCTGTCGCCAAGAGCACGGTCATCGCGCCTCCCGAGGAGATCAAACCCGAGGAGAAGCCAGGCGAGACCAAGCCCGAGGGTTCCAAGTCCGAGGGCACGAAGACGACCAAGACCGTTGCAGTTGCAGCCACAGGAGCCAAGATCGCCGGCAAACTCGCAGCAACCGGCGACGCCTCGAGCGCAGCCATCGTGGCAGCCGCCCTTGCGGGAACAGCCGCCATCGCCGCGGGCGCCGTGGTGAGCCGCAAGCGCTCGTAAACACTTTTTCGCACGGGACGGGTGGATCGCGGCCCTTGCCTTCCTCGTCTACTTCTTCGTAGCGTAAGGGCAAGGCTGCAAAAGCTGAACAATAAAGCGCGGAGTCGCCATGCGGCCCCGCGCTTTTCTTTTAGCGCCGGTCCCTGCGCCGGCGTGCGGCCTATTTCTCCCCCATTTTGGCCATTTTGCCCTCCAAACGGCACTACCGCCGGCAACATCCAGCAGATACGCTGAATCTAGTCGTATAGGCCCTATGAGAACGGGAGCAACCATGGCAGCCTTGTTCACGACCCCCAAACGCAATGACACTACCGCCGGAACCCATGTTGCCGAACCCGACGTTCGCCGTCGCATAGGACTCGCGCACGGCAGCTGGCGCCGCGTGACGCGCCGCATCGTCTGCGGCCTGGCCTGCGCGCTCACGGTGAGCTCGCTGCTCATGCCGAGCGTCTCGCTCGCAGCGGAATGGGTCAAGGTCGGCGGCAACAAGTACAACACCGCGGCGAGCGACGAGGCCGGTACCTGGTCGTGGGACGGCGCCGACGACTTGAAGCTCAACAACTATAACGGCGGCGAGATCCAGGCCGCAGGCAAGCTCAACGTGAATTACTCGGGAACCAACATCGTCACTGCCGAATGGATCGAAAGCATCAACGTTTCTCATGGCACTAACGAGAATGCCGAGCTCAATATCCAAGGCGACGAGGGCGGCACGCTCAGCGTGACATCTACTGAGGACGCTATCCTCACCACGGGTAATATCAACATCGACGGAGCCGGATCCGTCAACGCCACGAGCACTGGGTTTGATGCCATCAATGCCGGAGGTGATCTCGCTATCAAAGGTTCGGGCAACGTCAACGCCACGGGTGCATCGGATGGCATCAGGGCAAACGGCAATATCACGATTGACGACAGCGGAGCCGTCACCGCCAGGGCTACCAAGGACAAGGGTATTGGAGCCGACAAGAACCTCACCATCAAGGGTGGCGGGACGGTCGAGGCAAGCTCAGCCGATGGTGAGGCCCTTTGGAGCGGCGACAATATCAACATCTCGGACGGCAGCCAGGTCAAGGCAAGCTCCGAGGAAGACGCTGCCGTCGAGGCCAAGGGCAGCCTCGCAGCCACAAACGCCTCCCTCAACGTAAACGGTGTTGAATATGGCGTCTATGCCCACAAGGGCATCACCCTCGATCATGCAAACGTGACGGTCCGTGCAAGTAAAGGCAGATACGGTGGCGCCAACGCCCTCTTCACCTACCAGGACGACATCGTCGTCAAGAACGGCTCCACCGTGGACGCGTTTGCGGAAGGCGAGGTTTCGGCTGCATTCTCCACCAGAAACGATCGACCCAACGAGAAGGGCGGCCACATCTACATCAGCGACTCCGTTGTCAAGGCCATAGCCCGCTATGTCGAGAACGGCGACGGCCCCATCCCCTACAGCGAAAACCAAGATGGCGAGACGAGGCGCGAACCCCAAGGCGAGAACATCGGCATCATCGCCCAGACCAGCGAGGGCGTCACACCCGCAGTCATCTCGATCATCCGCAGCAAGGTAACGGCCGAAGGAGATACAGCGGCAATCTTTGCCCGTGCCATGAGCGCTGACGGCAAGACAATCGGCACCATCAAGATTGAGAACGCCGCCATCCAGACGCCCGAAGGCGGCAAGGTCATTGACTATCGCAAGCTCCGTGACGGCATCTACGAGGCAGGCCAAGCCATCGGCACGGGCGACGCCACGGTCGACTCCCTCTATATCAAAGCAGTCGCCAAAAGTACGACCATCGCACCTCCCGAGGTAGCCAAGCCGGAAGACCCCAAGCCCGACGAGACCAAGCCCGCAGAAAGCAAGCCCGCGGAGTCCAAGCAGAACCCCAAGCCTGAGGGCTCAAAGCCGACCAAGGCCGTTGCGGCTTCAACCACGAAAGCCAAGACTACCGGCGTGCTCGCGGCAACCGGCGACACCTCGGGTGCGGCC
>JAUUSS010000161.1 GCA_030841765.1 Collinsella aerofaciens
GGTTTTGAGGGTCAGCGCTTTTTCGATGTATTTACCGCTTACCGCGCCCGGATCGCTCCCGCCGTGCCCGGCGGCGATGTAGATTGTCGGTTTTGACATGTTGATCGCTCCTTGTTGATAATATAATTGATAAGGCCACGCCAAAAATTGACGTGACCAATATCGCTAATATGATTGCAACCCCAATGTAGATATGGGCTGCTGCTGTCTGGCTGTAGATCATGTGACCGCCTCCCACATCGTTGGAGCCGTGCCCGGTATCCAGGTGCAAGGAGCCATATCCGACTTGCATAGCCACAGTTGATCCGCATAGCCGTAATACAGCCCGGCCTTGCAATCCATCCCATACACCCAAGGGATGGGATCAGCCGTTGTCCCAGCGTGTGCCGGTACAATCGGGCGGTAGATGGCCAGCATCCCCGCCGCATCGGGCGGACGGTTATCGGTGGGCGTGTTAAGCACCCGGTACAGCTGGCCGTTGTAATTGACGATCATATCCCGCTTGCAGGACTGCCAGTCCCAAGCGGGGTACAGCAACGGAGCTTGTGCTGCAACATCATCCGGCAGGGTTTGGGCAGCAGCACGGATGACGGTCTCCTGCTGCTCCGCAAGCGCTTGTTTTTGCGCCATCATCGGCACGGTGATTGATAATATATCCGCTATCCCTGATGTATCCACGGCTACCCCTCCTTAATTTCACTCGCCAAAATGACAATAAGCTCAGAAAACATAAAGCTAAAATTGGCGGCGAATAGATCTTTATCGACGTTGTACAGCGTTTCGGCGGCGATTAAAAAATCATCGCCGGTTATATCAACACGCAGTTGACCATCAACCACTGTGGCCTGCATACCAAGCGGCGGCATGTCTACGCTGGGGATCGACACCGCAAAAACCGGCAAAGCAAGATCAATCCCGCCATCTATGCCTGACACGCTCATGACGATTGCTCGATCCTTTAGGTCGGCGGGAGGAGTACCCCCAATTGTCGCCCACATACTGCGCCCCAAAAAAGATCCATCTGGATTGGTGCGCGTCTCATAATGCCAACTTAACGGGTATCTGTATCTTGTAAGTGTCACATCATCGCCTCCATCTTGTATATAGTGCGCCAGCACACGCAGCAGATAATTACCGCCCACTGGCACCCGCTTAGGGGTTAATTGCACATCCTCAATGACAATCACACACGATCACCCCCGCAGTTGTCTTGTAGATCTCCGGCCCGATCGAGCAGGTTAGCAGCAGGTGGTGCCGTCCCGGCTTATCTACGGTCAGCATAAACGTAAGTAAATTACCCTCTGACACCACGCAAGACCCCTGCCCGACAACCTCTCCATAAAAATCATGCAGCTCCCACGTAGCCGACTGTACCATTACCTGTGCAGCCGGATCGCATCCATAGATGCGCACGCGCTGCTGCCTACGCTCGCCCGGCATCAGCCGGATTGTTGGCCCATCCATCTAACATCCCTCCCAATCTGCACAATATCCCGCGCCCCACGCCGCGTTGTATCCCGGCATCCAGTCCGGCAGATAATCCCCATCCTGCCACGCAAACCGGATACCGGTTATATCCACCGTCATTAATACCGTGGCGTAATAGGTGCTGTTGCCCGCTGCATCCCAGGCCCGCAGGGTGACGTAGTACGTGCCATCCTCCAGGTCTGGCGGCACCTGCGCCGTCCAGTAGCCATCCTCACTACGGGCAAACACAAGGGCATGGTTATCAGCCATGCCCTCAATGCGCGTAATCATATCAATCCTCCACCTTGACGCGGATGGTAAAAGGCGACCCAACGTGCACGCGGTCAGTCACGCCGATAACCTCAACAATGCGCGGTGGGATGGTATCCAGCGTAACGTTGCGGGTGATCTCGGCCTCAAGGCCGGTCGCGTCTACAACCTTAACTGTGATTACGTTGGATCCCTCTTGCATGTGGGAGGGATTGGCGCTGACCGCAAACGCACCCGTCTGGCCGTCCACTGTAACCGGCCCCTGGTCGTGCCCATTGACGGTGACAGTCAGGGTGACGGATGTCAGCTGATCATCCGACGTGATGCCCGTAATCTGCACCGCCGCCTGGTTGGTTACAAGACCCTCCGCAGGCGAGGACAGGCTAATGGTCGGCGCGGTGACTGCGATGGTGCAGGTGATTGATGCGGGATCGGCGGCGTTGCCGTCCTTATCGGACACGCCAATGGAGATTGTCGTGCTGCCCTCCGGGAGCGCCTCGGGCACAGCGTAGGAGAGATCATAGCCGCCCTCTACTGGTGTCAGAGTAAGCCCCGGCGCGCCCTGTGTGATCTTGCCGCCGCCGTTAATACGCAGGTCAAGAGTGGCGGGATCAACGCCGCTGTCGTTGTCCCGCAGCTGGGCGGTGATGGTTGGCGTGCAGGTATTGATCCGGCTGTCGTTGGAGGGATAGGTGATGGTGACGGTGGGCTTGGTGCTCTCGTAGGATTGCAGGCGGAGTTGTGCGCCCCACGTACTATCATCCTGGTTGATCGTGGTCTCATTGCCTGCATCGTCAGTAGCGATAATCTGTACGCCATAGCAGCCGCCCGGCAAATTGGCGGAGGATAGGGCGGGCGCGGTGCCGGAGAGGGTGTAATACCCGTCCTCTGCTAGGGTAAGATTGTAGATTTGGCCGCCGATTGCGGCCTTGATGGTTGCAATTGACATTGGTTAGTCCTCCTTATGACACGCCGATAGCGATATATGATAAGGTAACGCTTGATACTATCGTTGATGCTGTCGAGGTAAGCGTGATACTCTGTGGGTGGGTAGTCGTTGGCCCGTTGCTGTCTACCGTCACCCAATATGGGCCATTGCTGCCGACCGATAGTGATATGATACATTTTGGGGCATAAGAAAACGCCTTTGGAAAATCGCTAAAATACAGTCTGCTACTGGTATAGCACCCCGCATTTGGAGCGTTTGTAATTGCAACATTTGACCACGTCTTGGAGGCCGCGCAAATGTGCATACCGCCACCAAACGTAATATAGATATTACCGTCGGATGGATCGCTGCAACGGACCGCTGTGCTCCAACTGCTCCATGTATTGCTGCTATAGTAATAACGTGGCCTACACCACACGTTACCCGT
>JAUUSS010000030.1 GCA_030841765.1 Collinsella aerofaciens
TCGCGTGATGGAATTGATGCTGTGATTTGCAATGGCTCCGGAGTCATCCGTCGTATCGGATTCCGCATCCAACAGACACCTCGCCCGCCACGGTGTAGAGTTAGGACAACGGGCGCGTTGCGCGGACCGCGCTGGAACGAGGTGGACATGGGACTCGACAAACAACAGATCAAGCGACTGCGTGAACGCCATCACCGGCGCCATGGCATCCGCCCTGCCCATAGTGAGGCTGCCGAACAGGCTGGTCGCTTTTTAAAGCGCGCATTCAACATTCGCGAGGGTCGCGCGCCCTACCACGTGATTCGCAAGCGCTTTGTAAACGGGGCACGCCTGACCGGCTCTCACCTATGCATCCTCATCATCGCCATGCTCATCGCGAGCATCGGTCTCGATATCGACTCGGACATCGCCATTGTAGGTGCCATGCTCATCTGCCCGCTCATGGGCTCGGTCCTTGCCATGGCATACGGCATCGCCACGCTCGACCGCGAGATTGCCGTCGAGGCCGTCGCCGGTCTCGCGCTGCAAATGGTCTTTTGCCTGGTCACGTCCACACTGTACTTTAAGCTCTCGCCCCTTGGCACCACCACGGCGGCCATCATCGACAACTCGACACCCACCGTATGGGACCTTGCCGTCGCGCTCGCGGGCGGCTTTGCGGGCGGCCTGGGCAACTCGCGCGACCAGGAACCCGCCACGCTCATCGCCGGCGTGGCCGTGGCCACCGCGCTCATGCCGCCCCTGTGCGCGGCTGGTTACGGCATCGCTATCGCGAGCGGGCCGCTGTTCCTCTCGGCCCTTTACGAGTTTGGCATCAACGTCGTCTTTATCGCGCTGGCAGCCGAAGCCGTATTGCTTCTTTTGCGTGTACCGCTCAAGCGCGACCTCAACGGCGACGGCGTCGTAACGGCCGAGGAAGACGCCGAGGTCGATGAGCTGTCGCGCAAGGTGCGCCGCCGCATCATTGTGGGCACGGTGATTTTTGCCATCCCCTGCATTGTTATGACGGCGGGTTCCATTGGCTCGGCGCAGGCCGGCGTGCAGGACGGCTACGGCGTCACCGAAACCACGCGCGAGCTTGCGGCGGTGCTGCCAGGCTGTAAGGATTACACCGTCGCCGTCGAGACCTCGGCCACCGAAGGGGACGAGGAAGGCATTGTAAAGCGCGAAATCGTCGCCCATGTGACGACAAGCGAGGCGCTTGGGGCACACGACCGCCGCGTCGCCCGCAAGCTCATTGACCTCAACGTGCCCGAACTCGATCGCGTGGAGTTTGATGTGAAGTGATGCCGGCGCGGGATGAATGCTCGCACGGACGCAAGTTACGACGAGGCGCAGACGCGATACGGACACGAGCAAATTGCGGGGTGCAGTTCACACCCGAGCCCCGCTCGCTGTTTTATTGCCGTGAATCAGACGTCCGCATCGACATCGCCAGACTCCACCGTAAACGCCGGATCGGTGCTCACCAGATAAAACCGGGTCACTTTGCTATCTCTAAATAGATAGAGCTGGCCCTGCTCGCGTCGGCGTGACATATACGCCACGTGGACCGTACCGAATTCTTCGCCGTTTTCCTTCTTTAATATCAGGATGTTGGGGTCATCCGTACGCTTAAACTGTCCGTCTGTGCAGATTCCGTCTTGGTCGACCAGCTGCCATCGACAGTTGTCCTCCTCAAGAAAAGCCAGGGTTTCCCGACTCGTTTTGTCATCCCGATAGAAACCATCAATGGCAAACCCTTCGGAAGCGCATTCCTGCATATAGGACGTTTCTCGGCTTATAGCAAACAGCCCTGTAGCGCCCAGTAGCACAGCCAGGCAGACCACTGCAAGGGCTATCGAAATAGCACGGCGACCCATGTTAGCCCAACCGATAGTTGTTTAACGGAGCGCGAAACATACCTGGAACCTCCGATATCAGGGAGAACGTCGCCAGCAGGCTAGCGACAACTATATGTTTCTGACATCAAACCATATGGCTGCCACTCGCGGAGGGGGCATCGGCGAACGGCGTGTTTTCATACTCCATTGGTCAAACCTAAGCGCGGCCCTACAGCTCGTACTTGTACACGCGGTAGATGTACTTCTCGGCTTCCATCTCGTAGGTGGCGATGGGCAGTCCGCAGCGATCATCTCGTCGTTTGGCAGATAGGTCACGCTGTGCTGGCCCGCGTTGAGCGAAAAATCGCCTTGGGCCTGCAGTAACTTGTCCTCAAAGCCCGAACCGGCCCAAAAATCGGGCAAGCCCACGGAAGGCTGTAGCAAGGTCATTTACGCAACATGTGTCCAGCAAAAACGGGTGGTAACCGGTACGGCTATCACCCGTTTGTCTTATATCCGGCTCGAAGTAGGCCAGCTACTTCTTAATGCCGCGTCCTAGGCGCTTGGCGACCGATGCAACGGCCTCCTCGCCGGCCGGCCTGCAGCTCACGCAGCCGTCATGGGCACGCATCTGGCCAGTGACCTCGTCCATCGCGAGCGGCGCCACCTTCTCGAGCTTAAAGCCCTTACCGGCGCGCATGTTTTCCTTGGCCACGCTGATCATGAGCTTAATACGGTTGAGCTGGTTGACCTCGGACGCACCGGGGTCGTAGTCCACCGCGACGATATTGCTCTCGGGGTGCTGACGGCGCAGCTCCTTGATCACGGCCTTGCCCACCACGTGATTGGGCAGGCACGCGAAGGGCTGCGTGCAGATAATGTTGGGCGCGCCATGGTCAATCAGGTCGAGCATCTCGGCCGTGAGCAGCCAGCCTTCGCCCATGTTGTTGCACACCGAAAGCACCATGCGGGCCTTGTCGGCCATGGTGCCGATGCGCTCGGGTGCCTCAAAGCGGCGGGACTTTTCGAGCATCTCTTCCACCGGCGTGCGCATCCAGTCCACGAGCTTGATGAGCGCCTGCATACCAGCGCGCGTGGTAGCAGAGCTTCCCAGCTCATCCTTCTGCAGCTCGGCGTTGCTCATGGAGTACAGGAAGAAGTCGAGCAGGCCCGGCACCACGGCCTCACAGCCCTCGCGCTCGATAACGTCGACCACGTGGTTGTTGGCCGTGGGATGGAACTTGACCAGGATCTCGCCGACCACGCCCACGCGCGGCTTAGTGCCCTCGCCCACCAGCGGCATCGTGTCGAATGCGCGGATGGCCTCGCGGCACAGCTTGGTGTAGTTATGCCTGTTGAACTTAGGCGCCAGCTTGCGAGCGCGCGCCATGTACTCCTCGTAGAGCGCGTTGGCGGCACCGGGCGTGGCCTCGTACGGACGGCAGCGGTAGAGCATCTGCATCATCACGTCACCAAAGAGCACCGCGTACACAGCTTGCTTGAGCAGCGCCGGCGTCAGCTTAAAGCCGGGGTTGTCCTCGCCCAGCGCCACGGCCGAAAGCGAGATTACCGGGATCTCGGGGTGGCCGCTTTCGCGCAAGGCCTTGCGGATCAGCGCGATGTAGTTGGTGGCGCGGCAGCCGCCGCCGGTCTGGCTGATAACCACGGCCGTCTTGGACAGATCGTACCTGCCGCTCTCGATGGCCTCCATGATCTGGCCCGTCACCAGAATCGACGGGTAGCAGATGTCATTGTTCACGTAGCGCAGGCCTGCCTCGACGGCATCGTGGTCGGTCGAGGGTAGCAGCTCCAGGTTGTAGCCGGCGCCGCGGAACACCTCTTTGACCAGGTCGAAGTGAATCGGTGCCATCTGCGGGCAAAGGATGGTATAGCCCTCCTCGCGCATCTGCTCGGTAAAGGGCACCTTGGGCCATGCGGTCGATGCGCTCTCACGCTGGGCCTCAAACGTGTACTTGCGGCTCGCGAACGCCGGGGCATCCGCAGAGGGCGCCACCGGAGCGGCGTCGCCCTGCTCATAGGTCTCGCCCGCGGCCGTGGCCTCGGCCAGGCGCTCGGCCTCCTGATCCTTGAGCGCCGCCATAAGCGAGCGAATGCGGATGCGCGCGGCGCCCAGGTTGGACACCTCGTCGATCTTGAGCACGGTGTAGATCTTGCCGCTGGCCTCCAGGATCTCCTGCACCTGATCGGTGGTCAGGGCGTCCAGGCCGCAGCCGAAGGAGTTGAGCTGGATCAGGTCCAGGTCGTTGCGCATCGTCACAAAACGGGCCACGGCGTAGAGGCGGCTGTGGTACATCCACTGGTCGACGACGCGGATCGGACGCTCAGGCTTTACCAGGTGCGCGAGCGAATCCTCGGTAAAGACCGCAAAGCCAAAGCTCGAGATAAGCTCGGGCAGGGCATGGTTGATTTCGGGGTCGTTGTGGTAGGGACGACCGGCAAGCACAATACCGTGGCCACCGTGGTCCTCGACCCACTTAAGGGCCTCTTCGCCCATGGTCTGGATGTCCTCGTGGAAGCGCGCGTCGGCCTCGTAGGCAGCGTTGACGGCGGCATCGACCTCGGAGCGCGTGATCTTGGGCCCGCGCACGCGACCGCGACCGGCTTGCGAATCGGCCACACGGTCGACGGCGAGCACCTGGTACAGCCGGCGCTTGAGCTCGGTCTTGTCGTGATAGGGCACAAACGGATACAGGAACTCGACATTTTGCTCGCGAATTTCGTCAACGTTGAGCGCCAGCGCCGTGGGGTAGCTCATGACGATGGGGCAGTTGTAGCAGTTGCCGGCGGTCGGATCCTCTTTGCGCTCCCAGCGCACGCACGGCATCCAGATAAAGTCGACGTCGCGGTCGATGAGGTTCATCACGTGGCCGTGGCTCATCTTGGCCGGATAGCACACGCTCTCGGACGGCATGGACTCAATGCCCGCTTGGTAGGTCTTTTTGCTCGACTGCTCGGACAGCTGCACGCTAAAGCCCAGGCGCGTAAAGAACGCGTGCCAGAAGGGGTAGTTCTCGTACATGTTGAGTGCGCGCGGAATGCCGACGGTGCCGCGCGGGGCCTCGTCGGGGCTCAGCACCTCGCGGTTAAACAGCAGGTCGTTTTTCTTTTTGAAGAGGTTGGGGGCCTCGGTCTTTTGCTTTTTGTGGCCGGCGCCCTTCTCGCAGCGGTTGCCGGTAATGAAGCGCCTGCCGCCACCAAAGTCGTTGACGGTGAGCTGGCAGTTGTTAGAGCAGCGGCCGCAGCGGACGTGCTTTTGCGTCACGGTGAGATGCGCGATGTCCTCGGCAGAAAGGATAGTCGAGATGCCGTCGGCGCCAGCGCGGTCGCGGGCGAGCAGGGCCGCACCGTAGGCGCCCATGCAGCCGGCGATGTCGGGGCGCACGGCATGCACGCCGGTGAGCTGCTCAAACGCACGCAGCGTGGCATCGGACATAAAGGTGCCGCCCTGGACGATCACCTGGCTGCCGATCTCCTTGGGATCGCGCAGCTTAATGACCTTGAACAGGGCATTCTTGATAACGGAGTAGGACAGGCCGGCAGCGATGTCGCCCACCGTGGCGCCTTCCTTTTGCGCCTGCTTAACGCGCGAGTTCATAAAGACCGTGCAGCGGCTGCCCAGGTCCACCGGGGCCTTGGCGTGGATGGCGGCGTCGGCAAAGGCGCGCACATCCATGTCCATGGAAACGGCGAAGCTCTCGATAAAGCTGCCGCAGCCCGACGAGCAGGCCTCGTTGAGCATGATGTGCTCGATCACGCCGTCCTTCACGCGCAGGCACTTCATGTCCTGGCCGCCGATGTCCAGGATGAACTCGACGCCCGGCAGGAACGCCTTGGCGCCGCGCAGGTGCGCGACGGTCTCGATTTCGCCCGAGTCGGCCTTGAGCGCCTCGATAAGCAGCGCCTCACCGTAGCCCGTGGTGGTCACGTGGCCGATGGTGCAGCCCGCGGGGATGTGGTTGTAGAAATCGGCCATGATGACCTTGGCCGTGCCCAGGATGTCACCGTTGTTGTTGCCGTACCAGGTGTGCAACAGCTGGCCGTCCTCGCCCACGAGTGCGGCCTTCATGGTGGTGGAACCGGCGTCGATGCCAATGAACACGCGTCCGGTGTAGCCGTCGAGCTTGCCCTTGGGAACGACCTCGGTGTCGTGGCGGGTTTTGAACTCGGCAAAGTCCTCGTCGGTGGCAAAGAGCGGATCCAGGCGCTCGACCTCGGCGCCCTGCGTGTCGCCCAAGCTGTCGATGGCATCGATGAGCTGCGGGAACGTACTGAGCTTGTTGGACTCGTGCGCCATGGCAGCGCCGCTTGCCACAAACAGGTGGGCGTTTTGGGGCACGATGCGGTGCTCCTCGTCCAGGTTGAGCGTAAGGTAGAAGCGATGGCGCAACTCGGAAAGATATTGCAGCGGGCCGCCCAGGAAGGCGACGTTGCCGCGGATGGGGCGACCACACGCCAGGCCCGAGATGGTCTGGGTCACGACGGCCTGGAAGATGGAGGCGGCCACGTCCTCGGGGCGGGCGCCTTCGTTGAGCAGCGGCTGGACGTCGGTCTTGGCAAAGACGCCGCAGCGGCTAGCGATGGGATAGATGGTGGTGGCGTTGGCCGCGAGTTCGTTAAGGCCGCTGGCATCGGTGTGCAGCAGGGTTGCCATCTGGTCGATGAACGCGCCTGTACCGCCGGCGCAGGTACCGTTCATGCGCTGCTCGATGCCGTTGTCAAAGTAGATGATCTTGGCGTCCTCGCCGCCCAGCTCGATGGCGACATCGGTGGCCGGGATGAGGGTCTCGACGGCACGCTTGCTGGCGATGACCTCCTGGACAAACTCCAGGTCGAGCCACTGGGACAGCAGCAGGCCGCCCGAGCCGGTAATGGCGCAGGTCATCTGGGCCGTCGGCAGCACGGTCGCGGCACCCTCGAACAGGTCGCGGGCGCAGGCGCGGACGTCGGTGTGGTGGCGATGGTACTTGGCGTAGACGATCTGGTTGTCGTCGTTGAGCACAGCGAGCTTGACGGTAGTGGAGCCCACGTCGATGCCCAGGTGCAGGTTGCCATGGGCGGCCTCGGGGTTGAAAATCGCGCCCTCGGGGGCCTGAGCGGTGGTGACGGCTACGGACTCGGTGGCGTTGGACGTGGCTGCGTCGGCGGCAAGTGTCTCCCCCGCCGCATTCTTGGCTTCGGCAACTGCCTCGGCGACCTTCTCGGCAGCGGCGGTCGCGGCCTTCTGCGCAACATCCACCACGGCGGGCGCGGCCTCGCGCGCGGCAGTGACCATGCGGTCCTTAATGCCTTCGACGAGTTTGCTCATCTGTTTCTCCTCTTAGTAGTTGGACTCGACGGTTGCGACGGTGTCGACCGCGTCCTCGAGCTGCAGATTCAATAGCTTCATACCGTATTCCGGCACGTTGATATCGATGGGTTGGCCATACAGGTCGCCGGGGCGCACAAAGGCGATGACCGTCATGATGCGCGCCATGGTCTCGGGCGATTCGGAAAGGCCGCGCTCAAACCAGCGTTGGATCAGACCGACCTCGGCGCTCACGACGTAGGTGACGTAATAGTCAAAGAACGTGCCCAGCGCCAGGCCCAAAATGCCTGTCTGTGCACGCGGCACCACGGCCTCGCGTGCGGTATCGATGATCTTTTTAATGAAGGCTTGGTCGCCGCCAGGGCCCAGCAGGGCACCGATAAGATCGCGATTGGCCGCAAGATAGCGCAGCAGCTCAACTGAGCCGGGCGCCGGCTCGAGCTCGTCAATATTGCGGTAAAGATCGGGCAGCTTAGCTGCGGTGATGAGCTCCACGCGCTCACGAATCTCTGCCAGTAGACCGTCCTCGATTTGGTTGATAAAGTCGGGAATATCGCGGTAGTGCGAATAGAACGTGCGGCGTGTAAGACCGGCGCGCTCGGTGAGCGACGCGACGTTAATGCGCGAAAGGTCGCCGCTTTCGGCAAGCTCGCTGGCAAGCGCCTGGCGAAGGGCACGCTGCGAGCGAAGGGACCGGCGATCGCATTTCTCGAGCTGGGACAAGCGTCCTCCTTGTTACTCAGCCTGTGCGCTATTGCACAGTGCGAGTATTATTGCACACCGTGTGCATCAACACGTAAAGGCAATATTTAGAATGCGACAAAGGGACTGTCCCTTTGTCGCATTCAGCGACCGCCTAGGTTGTGCCAGTTGTGCCTGGCTTTTGAAGCGGCGTTACCAATTGTCCAAAAAGTCATTCGTGGGTAGAATAGTGTCAACGGCAGCCCAAGTTCTGCTAAGCTGGGCAGCGCCGTTGCTTGGATTAAGGGGTCAACGCCTTAGCGGCGGCGACCCCTTTTACGTTGCTTCGAACGTTGCTTGAGTGCCTCGGAAAGCCCGACGAGCGCCGTGAAGAACGAGACCAAAGCGGTCAGAAGTCTCACGAAATCAATCAGATCGGTCATGGGCATCACCTCCCATCAGATGGAGGGCGTTGCCCGGCACATGGAACTGCCGCCAACAGTATCAATTCTATCAAAGCGCAGTTAGATATGCGAATGTTTGTTCGCATATCAGAAGATCGAAACTCGGGCATGGCGAAGGAACAGTTCCTTTGCCATGCCCGAGCTTGTCGCCGAACTGCCACCTACATTTTTCGAGTTATTCGGCCACGCTGCTGGTTCTGTATAAATGCACCGCCGGGATTATCTGAGGTTTTTGTTCTTATTTGAGCGCATACATGCCCATTTGCGCACTTACGTCACCGAATCAAACACCATTAGAGGCATGAATGTTCCCGAGAGGGCATCTTTAGCCATTTAACGACCTCCGACAGGCCGAATAACTCGAAATTTGTTGGTGGCGAAAGCGTGACAGTCCTATACGCCAAAAGCCGGCATCTCCCATGTGACAAAGTGACAGTCCCTTTGTCACATTATTCGATGACGGTGCGGGAGTTTTGCTTGCACATGGTGGCGAGCATGTGTTTGGGGACGGCGTGGACCATGCAGCTGCCGATAGTCGCGCTCGCGGCGGCCTTGGCCGCGTCACTGCCATTCTTGGTGGCATAGCTGCGACGGAAACGCTTGAGCATGGCGATGTCGTTGCCGCCGTCGCCGTAGACCGCGACCTCATCCTCGGCAATACCGTAGTAGCCCGCCAGCCAAGCCACACTCTCGCCCTTGTTGCACGTCACGTCCGTGATCTCGAACATCACCGGATCAAACGGCGCGTTGACCACACGGTCCGAACGCTCGGCCAGATATGCCTTAAGGTCGCGCTCCAGCTCGGGCGAGATCACGCGGCAGTTAATCTTGCACACGTCATGGCGCAGGATGTCACCGATCGACTGGTCGAAGTACTGCTCCTCGTGATACCCGCCGCGCGCACGCATGCCGCGCATCACAATACGCTTGATGGGGTTGTCCTTTTTAAAGCCCGCCTGATGCATCTCGAACGAACCGCTCGAAAACATGCCATCGGGCGTGGAGCAGTCAAAACAGATATCCGGAAACTCCTTGAGCAGCTCCTCGGTGATCTGTGGGTCGATGGTCCAGGTCTTGAGCACCTCGCCATGACTATCGCGCACGATTGATCCATTGGAGCAGCAGGCGTCAAGCGCCAGGCCCGTAAAGCCATGCTCGCCGATCGGCAGCGTCGAGCGTCCGGTCGCGGGAACCACATGCAGGCCAGCCTCGGTCAGCTCGCGAATGGCACGACGGATGGTTCCGTCGGCCTCGTGCAGGGCGTTCAGCAGCGTTCCGTCTAAGTCACTCGCAAACATCTTGATCATGGGCATGCCTCTCCTTCGTCTGCACGATATTGTAGACGAGAGCGGGCGCGTCCCAAGAGAGACGCGCCCGCTAGGCGAAAGATTGTCCTACACCGCGGCGGGGCCGTGTTCGCCGGTGCGGATGCGGATAACTTCCTCGACCGGCTCGACCCAGATCTTGCCGTCTCCAACGGCACCGGTGCGAGCAGCATTGCAGATAATCTCGACAATTCCGTCGACATGCTCATCGGCGCAAATGAGCGTGAACTGCACCTTAGGGATCGTGTTGACAAGCAACTCGTTGCCGCGCGCGTATTCCTTCCAGCCATGCTGTGCACCGCAGCCCTGCACCTGGTTGATAGTCATGCCGCGAACATCGGCAGCAAACAGCGCATCTTTAAGAACCTCAAGCTTTTCCTGGCGCACGATAGCCGTGATCTTTTTCATAATGAATTCCTCTCAATAATTAACGTATCCCTTTACATGAGACGCGGGTTTCCCAGGTGCCGCAAACCAACCTCAGAAATCAAAAAGTTCAACTGACTGGTCTTAGCAGGTTTCCCAAGTGCCGCAGATTGCCGTGAAAGAGGAGCGAAGCGTACTTAAGTACGTGAGCGACGATTGAACGGCAAGGTGCGGTGCTTGGGGAAGCTGCTAATCGAGTCCGGAGAACGAGGGATAAGCGCTCTCGCCATGCTGACTCGCGTCCAGGCCCAGCGCCTCGTCGGCCTCGTCCACGTGCAGGCTGCCGTGGAACAGCGCCTTGACCACCGCGGCGGTCACCAAGTCGAGCACCAGTACAATAGCGACCGTCACCACAATGCCCAAAATCTGCGAGACGAGCAGCGACACGTCGCCCGTGTAGAACAGGCCACCCTTACCGGTCCACGAGAGCTCCGGCACACAGAACAGGCCCGTGAGCACGCCGCCCAAGATGCCGCCGATGCCGTGGCAACCGAACGCGTCGAGCGCATCGTCGTAGCCAAACTTGGTCTTAAGATGGCTGATGGCCAGGTAGCAGACAGGCGAGACGATCAGGCCCATGACCAGCGCCGCCCACGGCTCGACAAAGCCCGCACCCGGCGTGACCACCACAAGGCCCGCAACCAGACCGGTGCTGGCGCCCACCAGCGTGGGTCGACCGGTGTGCACGCGCTCAACGGCGAGCCACGAGACCATACCCGCCGCGCTGGCCGTCACAGTGTTGAGGATGGCGAGCGCCGCCACGGCGTCGGCCTTAAACTCGCTGCCGCCGTTAAAGCCAAACCAGCCAAACCAAAGCAGGCCGGCGCCCAGCGCCACAAACGGCACGTTATGCGGACGGTAGCTCACCATGCCAAAGCCGCGACGACGGCCGAGCATTAAGCAGAGAATCAGGCCCGTAAGACCGGACGAAATGTGCACCACGTCGCCGCCGGCAAAGTCGAGCGCGCCGATGATGTCGCCGATAAAAGAGCCATCGCCGCCCCAGACCATGTGGGCGAGCGGCGCATAGACCACGAGCAGCCAAATGCCCAGAAAGGCCGTCATGGCACCAAACTTAACGCGGCCGGCCAGGCTGCCCGTGACGATAGCAGCCGTGATCATGGCAAACGCCATCTGGAAGGCGATGTTGATGATCTGAGGGTAGACGGCACCGCCCGCGGCATTGCCCTCGGCCGCCTGCAGCACCTGGTTGAGCACCGGTAGGCACAGCAACTGGTCAAGGCCTCCAATAAACGGGCTGGAACCGTCGCCGCCGTAGGCCAGCGACCAGCCAGCAACAATCCACAGCACACCAACCAGGCCAATGGCGCCAAAGCACATAAGCATGGTGTTGATGACATTTTTGCGCCTGGACAGGCCGCCATAGAAAAACGCCAGACCCGGTGTCATTAAAAACACGAGCATGGTGCAGATGAGCATAAACGTTGTCGATCCCGTATCGTACATTCGTCCCCCTTGGTCGCATGAACGTTGTCGGCGCTCATGATGCGGCCGAGGGGCAACTGGTGTAGACCAGATACGGCGTTGTTAAACGCTGCGTTGTCGAATGGAAACGGTGCCGCAATCTTGGAAACGGCGCGGCAACGGGCGCGAAACGAACGGGAAACGTGCGAACGAGAAGGGCGCGCTTGGCCCCGCTCTGGCTAGCGCCGGAACAGCTCGCGGGCTCGGTCGCGGAGGTCGGTAGCTCGGATGACGCCCTCGTAGCGGTTGATGCGCAGACGCGGGAAGGCGTTAAAGAAGCGTAGGTCGCGGCGGCTGAGTGACACGCTCGGCACCGGACGGCTCATGCGCTTGCCGGCAAGGCGACGACTGAGCGACGGACGAGGCATGCTCGGCGCGGCATCGGCCACGCGGCGGGCAGCAAGTGCCAGACCGCGGGCACCGTCCGCGATAAACGTCGGCATCGAAGCCTTCTCTCGCAGGGCATCGAGCGTCGCGTCACCCAGCTCGGCCAGCCACGCGTTAACGGCACGGCTACGGATGTGCGTCTGTGTCACCGAGTCAATCGTCGATTCGGGAATGCGCTCGAGCATTGAGTCCGAGGCATCGGCAAGCGACTCGTTGATGCGGTCGGCAAGGTCGGCCCGGACGCGCTCCAGCTCATCGGACAGGCGGCGCCAGCTGGCCAACGAGCACGCCGCGTCGACCATCATCGCGACCGCGACGATAAAGGCGGACAGCCGCACAATCAGCACCGGCAGATGGCCAAGCAGCCCCAGCAATGCCGGCTCCACTAAACGGCAAATGCACAGCGCACCCAGGCCAAACGCGCAAGCCCAGTACAGGCAGATACGTCCGTGCAGGTTAAACGGTAGGTGCGAATAGTCCCAAAAGCGAGCGCCCGTTGTTTTTTCCAGCAGCACGCCCACGCTGTACTCAATCACGCTGCATACGAGCGCTGCAGCGACAAACTGGCTCGAGGCATCCGGAATCCCACGCAACAGCAGCCAGCAGGCAATGCCGCCCGCGCCATAGATAGGGCAGCACGGCCCCAGCAAAAAAGCCACTGTTGGCAAATCGTCCGTGGTTGAGCATGGCGCAGACTGTCGATTCCCATGCCCAGCCGCAAAAACCGTAGAAGGCAAACGAGAGCACCAGCGCCGAGAGCGGACAGGCGGCGAGCGTCGCGCCGTCAAATGCCATATCAATCGCGGTTCCCACCGTCTACCCTCTCCTCTTTTCGTTCGAGCCCTCGTTCGAATCGTTCGCGCCGCCTTTGCGCGGTAGACGGCCGGCGACCGTCTCGCGCAGCGCGCACCATTTATCTGCCAGGCATACAATCCAAGCCTCACGACACGTCGGCGGCACTGGCACCAGCGGAAACATATGCCGCACGATGATATTCCGCTCGCGCGACGTCAGCTCAAAATCTTCCTCCGCACGTGCCAGGGCAAAAAACGGGTGGCGAAAGCCATGCAGCCGATGGCTTGGGTCGGGATCGTGCCAGTCATAGAGAAAGTAATCGTGCAGCAGGGCCCCGCGTAGCAACGAGGCGCGGTCGACCGAGACACCGACGCGGCCCAGGCGCTCGGCAAAGGACAGACTTGCCCGCGCCACCGAGGTCACATGCGCATACACCGTCACATCGCCATGCTGAATAAACTCGCGCGTCAGGTCCAGACGGCCCGCCTGTGCCAGTTGACGGGCAGCATGGTCCACTTCGCACGCGATTTTCTCGGCACGAACGACATCGGACATGCTGCCTCCTTCCAGCGACTCACGGCGACAAGCCACGGCCTGTGCGCAATCGATAAAAACATCATGGAACACATCAGTATGGCATCGGACAAAACGTTTTGCCCCGCCAGTTGGCGAATTACCGCGCCGCCGTCACATATCAAACGCCAAAATGTGCGAGACTGTTTTGTGCAATTGTGCCGGCCGAGGGAGCGCCGGCGCTCGATTCGCATGGAGTAACCCACAACGATGCTGCTTACGCAAACGACAACGCCCGAGGACGTCAAGGCTCTCGACCGCGCCGAGCTTCCGCTGCTCTGCGGCGAGATCCGTCAGGCAATCCTCGAAAGCTCCGCCGCCGTCGGCGGGCACGTTGCCCCCAACTTGGGCGTCGTTGAGCTTACGGTTGCGCTTCATCGCGTGTTTAACTCCCCCATCGACAAGATTGTCTTTGACGTTTCGCACCAGACCTACGCCCACAAGGCGCTGACGGGGCGCGCGTACACTTATATCGATCCGGAGCGTTATGGTGAGGCTTCTGGCTTTGCCAATCCCGACGAGTCCGAGCACGACCTGTTCGCCATGGGTCACACCTCGACCTCGGTGAGCTTGGGCTGCGGCCTTGCCCACGCGCGCGACCTGGCGGGCGATGCGTACAACGTCATTACCGTTATTGGCGACGGCTCGCTTTCGGGCGGCCTGGCGTTTGAGGGCTTTAACAATGCCGCCGAACTCGATAGCAACCTAATCATCATCGTCAATGACAACGACCAGTCCATCGCCGAAAACCACGGTGGCCTGTATCGCAATTTGGCCGAGCTGCGCGCCAGTAACGGTACCTGTGAGCGCAACGTTTTCCGCGCGATGGGGCTCGACTACCGCTATCTGGACGCCGGTAACGATGTGTTGGCCCTCGTCGACGCGCTGCAGGAGCTGCGCGACATCGACCACCCCATCGTGCTGCACGCCTCGACCGCCAAGGGCAAGGGCTTTGAGCCAGCCCAAAACGACCCCGAGCGCTGGCATCACGTAGGCCCCTTTGACATGGCGACCGGCCGCAAGCTCTGCCCGGGCCATCCGAGCGAGCCTGCGCCGCGCACCTATGCCGACATTACGGGCGAGGCGCTCAGCGCCGCCATCGAGCGCGATCCGCAGGTCGTGGGCATCACGGCCGCCACGCCCTACATCATGGGTTTTACGCCCGAGCTTCGCGCTGCCGCCGGCAAGCAGTTTGTCGACGTGGGCATTGCCGAGGAGCACGCTGTGACCTTTGCCACCGCGCTTGCACGCTCGGGCGCCAAGCCAGTCTTTGGTGTGTACGGCACGTTTTTGCAGCGCGCCTACGACGAGCTCTGGCACGACCTGTGCCTCAACGACGCCCCTGCAACCATCCTGGTGTTTGGCGCATCGATCTTTGGCACCACGTCCGAGACGCACCTCTCGTTCTTTGATATTTCCATGCTGGGCGCTCTTCCCAACATGCGCTACCTAGCGCCGGCCTGCATGGAGGAATATCTGTCCATGCTGAGCTGGTCGCTCGACCACCGCGAGCATCCCGTGGCGATTCGTGTACCTGGTATTGGCCTGGTGAGCCGTCCCGATCTGGCGCCCGCCGAAGACACCGAGTACAGTGCCGTTCGCTACAACGTGGTGCGTCAGGGCCGCGACGTTGCCGTGCTCGCACTCGGCGATTTCTTTGAGCTGGGCGAGCACGTGGCAAACCGCTTGGCCGCCGAGTACGGCATCGAGGCCACGCTCGTCAACCCGCGCTTTGCAACCGAACTCGACCGCGAGTTCCTCGATAGCCTTGCTGCCGAGCATCGTGTTGTCGTCACCCTCGAGGACGGCGGCTTGGACGGCGGCTGGGGCGAGCGCGTGGCGTGCTACCTGGCCTGCACGCCCGTGCGTACCCGCACCTTCGGCATCGCCAAGGGCTTCCCCGACCGCTACGACCCAAACGAGTTGCTCGCTCAAAACGGCATGACGGTCGAGAACATGGCCGCCGAAACCGTGAGACTGCTCAACGAGTAAGAAAACCTCCGCAAGGGAAGCGCCCCTGCGGAGGTTTCTATTTTCCCAACTCATTTGTCTCAATCTGTAACAGATAGAGACCTTTTGGCCTTCCAGATGTTACAGATTGAGACATTCAAATTCCCCTGAAGAGAAAATCTCGATCTGTAACAGTTACTCGGCAAAAACGGCTGCAGATGTTACAGATTGAGACAAAGCAGCAAGGCAGGCCGCCACATCTGCAAGAACCACCACAAAGGTGCCTGTCCCTTTTTGGTAGGTAGAATAACCCATAAGACAAGTATGTTTCTGAGTTATTTCGTGTTGACCCATTTGAGCGCGATAGGGTATAACTCTACTCAACCGCTAGGGATTTTATTGAGAAAGGTGTTCTACCATGAGCAAGAACCTCTCCCAGCAGGTCGTTCTCGACCGCCGCGGCTTCGTTGCCGCCACCTTCGCAACCGTCGCCGGCCTTGGTCTTGCCGGCTGCTCCGACACCAGCGCCGAGGCCGACAAGGGTTCCGCCGCCGGCTCTTCCAAGAGCTCCAATGATACCGAGGCTTCCACCACGCTCGACGCTAAGGCATTCGACAAGCTCGTCGACAACGGCCCCAAGGCCGATGACGACGCCATCGCCGCCAGCACCTGGGCGACGGCCGTCAAGGACGCCGGCGTCTTTAAGATCGGTGGCGTTCAGACCTCCACGCTCTTCTCCCTCCTCAACGAGAAAGACGGTCAGACCCGCGGCTTCGATGCCGGCATCGCGCAGCTTCTGTCCAACTACATCCTGGGCGAGAACAAGGTCGAGATCACCCAGGTGACCTCGGACACGCGCGAGTCCGTCCTGCAGAACGGCCAGGTCGATGCCGTCTTTGCCACCTACACCATCACCGATGAGCGCAAGAAGCTTGTCTCCTTCGCCGGCCCCTACTACTACACGCAGCAGGCCATCCTGGTGCTCGCCGATAACGACGACATCAAGAGCGTCCACGACCTGGCCGACAAGAACGTCGCCGTCCAGTCCGGCTCCAACGGCCCCGCTATCCTGGAGGAGTTCGCTCCCAAGGCCAGCCAGCAGGAGTTCAAGACCGACGAGGAGGCCCGCCAGGCACTCCAGCAGGGCCGCGTTGACGCCTACGTCATCGATAACAACATGCAGCAGAGCGCCCTGGTTCGCGAGCCCGGTAAGTACAAGATCGCCGGCAAGCCCTTCGGCAGCAAGGAGCCTTACGGCATCGGCCTGCCGCTCGATTCCGACGGCGTCGCCTTCGTCAATGACTTCCTTAAGAAGATTGAGGACGACGGCACCTGGACCGAGCTGTGGCAGATCTGCATCGGCGACCGTACGGGCGACACCAACGTTCCCGAGCTGCCCGAGATCGGCGCCTAGGCAGCGAGCCTGGTAACGGCCGCAACGAAACCATATGGAAACGCATGATGCGCTTTATTGCGGTAAACTGTTTCCTCACTGAGTTGTCGGGGCTTCCGTACACACGGGAGCCCCTTTCCTTATCGGCGGGAGGTCCGCATGAGTCTCTCCGAACTCTGGTCGCTCTATGGCCAGAACTATATCGACGCGCTGCTAGCGACCTGGGGCATGACGCTTGAGTCGTTTGCCATCGCCATGGTACTGGCCGTCGCCGTCACCGTGATGCGCGTGTCGCCGCTCAAGCCGCTGCGCGTCTTTGGCGACCTGTATGTCCAGGTCTTCCGTAACATCCCCGGCATCGCGTTGCTTATCATCGTCGTCTACGCGCTGCCGCCGCTCAAAGTCGTTCTGCCCTACCGCACCTGCGTTATCGTCGCCACGGTCCTTTTGGGCTCGGCCTTTGGCTCCGAGAACTTTATGAGCGGCATCAACACCGTAGGCGTCGGCCAGGTGGAAGCCGCCCGCTCGCTGGGCATGAGTTTTAACCGGATCCTCGCCAAAATCGTGATTCCGCAGGCGCTGCGCTCGAGCGTGCTGCCCATGACCAACCTCTTTATCGCCGTCATGCTCACTACCGCCTTGGGCAGCCAGGTGCCGCTTAAGCCGCAGGAGCTCACCGGCGTGGTGAGCTACATCAACACGCGCTCGCTCGGCGGCGTCGCCGCGTTCTTTATCTCGGCGCTCGGCTACCTGGGCACGGCCTTTGTGGTGAGCCACATTGGCAACTATATCGATAAGAAGGTGAGGATCCTCCGATGAGCAAGCATTCCTCCCCTGCACTTACCATGCGCGATGCGCTCTACGAGGCTCCCGGCCCCAAGATGCGCGCCAAGATTCGTATCGGCACCGCCATCTCGCTTGTTGCCGTCGCCGCGCTCGTCGTCCTCGTGTTGCAGCGCTTTTATGTGACCGGTCAGCTTTCGGTCCACTATTGGTATTTCTTTACGCACCTCACTACCTGGAAGTTCTTGCTTGCCGGCTTTGAGGGCACCGTCAAAGTCGCACTCACCGCTGGCGCCATCGCGCTGGTGCTGGGCCTAGCCCTTATGCTCGGCCGTACCAGCGACATTAAGCCGCTGCAGCTGGTCTGCCGCGTGCTCACCGATTTCTTCCGCGGCGTGCCGAGCCTGCTGTTCATCTACTTCTTCTTTTTGGTGCTGCCCCAGTACAAGATCGCGCTGCCATCGTTTTGGATGCTCACGCTTCCCGTCGCGCTCGCTGCCGCCGGCGTACTCGCCGAAATCTTCCGCGCCGGCGTCAACGCCGTACCGCGCGGGCAGGTCGAGGCGGCCCAGGCGCTCGGTCTCTCCAAGGCTAAAATCACCTTTAAAATCGTATTGCCGCAGGCTATTCGATTTATCATTCCGTCGTTGATTTCGCAGCTTGTGGTCGTGGTCAAGGACACCACCGTCGCCTATGTGGTGAGCTACCCCGACCTCATGCAAAACGCCCGCGTGCTCATTACCAACTATGATGCACTCGTATCGGTCTACTTGGTGATCGCGGTCATCTACATCCTCATCAACGTCGCGATCAACAAGGCTGCTGTCTACGTTTCGCACAAGACCGGCGCGACCATCATCCGCTAACGCTTTACCATTTCGAGTCATAAGGAGCCGAGCACCATGGCACAGAGCACTTCTACTTCTGGCAACCAGCCGCTTATCGAGCTCAAGCACGTCGATAAGCACTATGGCGACCTGCACGTTCTCAACGACATCAACCTGTCGGTCGACCGCGGCGAGGTCGTTGTTGTGATTGGCCCCTCGGGTTCGGGCAAATCGACCATGTGCCGCACCATCAACCGCCTGGAAACCATCGACTCGGGCGAGATCCTCATCGAGGGCGAGCCCCTGCCGCAAGAAGGCAAGGACCTTGCCCGCATGCGCGCCGAACTGGGCATGGTGTTCCAACAGTTCAACCTGTTTGCACATATGACGGTGCTGCAGAACGTCATGCTGGGACCGGTCGATGTGCTGGGTGTCTCCAAAGACGAGGCCCGCGAGCGCGCCATGGACCTGCTGGGCCGCGTGGGTGTGGCCGAGCAGGCCGATAAGGTGCCCGCACAGCTCTCGGGCGGCCAGCAGCAGCGCGTAGCCATCGCCCGCTCGCTTGCCATGCAGCCCAAGGCCATGCTTTTTGACGAGCCCACGAGCGCCCTTGATCCCGAGATGATCAACGAGGTGCTCGAGGTCATGGTGCGCTTGGCGCAGCAGGGCATGACGATGATCGTCATCACGCACGAGATGAACTTTGCCCGCCGTGTGGCCGACCGCGTCGTCTTTATGGCCGACGGCCAGATCGTGGAAACCGGCACGCCCGACGAGTTCTTCGACCACCCCCAGACCAAGCGCGCCCAGGACTTCCTCAACTCCATCAAGGGCCACTAACCAGACCGCCCACCCGCCAGCCATGCCCATCCAAACTCGAAAGTTACACCTATGATCGGAACTCGCACTTCATCGTCATACACCCCGCACGTCGACGTCGCCCCCGCCGACCGCCCACTCATCCTCGTCGCACCGCGCTGGGAAGAGGCAGAGCCGTTTTTAACCGAGATGCTCTCCCCCAACGAGGAAATCGCAAGTGTCTTTGTCGATGCCATCCTTGCCACTGGCGGCCTGCCGCTGCAGATGTCCATCACCGAGGACATTGAGGTCATCCGTCATTACGTTGATATCGCCGACGGCATCGCCATCCCCGGCGGCCCCGACGTCAATCCCAAACGTTGGGGCGATGATCGACCCTACGACCCCACCCTCTGCTGCGAGATCCGCGATAGCTTTGAGTTTAAGCTGGTCGGCGAGGTGCTTCGCGCCAAGAAGCCGCTCTTTACCACCTGCCGCGGCACGCAGCTGCTCAACGTCGCCACTGGCGGCACCCTGTGCATGGACGTGCCGAGCCTGGGCGCTCGCGAGGGCCGCACGCAGTGGCGCCACACCCACGTGCTCAACGACCCCGTGCATCCCGTCGAGGTCGTGCCGGGCTCGTTGCTCGACCGCGCGGTTGGTGGCGCCAAGCTTATCCAGACCAACTCCGCACACCACTGCTGCGTCGATCGTCTGGGTAAAAGCACGCGCTTGGTCGCCAAGGCAACCGACGGCGTTCCTGAGTGCATCGAGGTCGAAGGCCAGCCGTTCTGCCTGGGCGTGCAATGGCACCCTGAGTACACGTGGAAGACGCTCGAGACCGACTTTAACCTGTGGAAGTCGTTTGTCGAGGCAGCGGCAAAGGTTAAGCAGGCTCGCTAGTTCACGGACAGCACAACAGATAAGGGTGCCCCGCCGGCCACATGGTCCGACGGGGCACCCTTTTACCTATTTGCTGCCGGCACGCAGCCCAAGGCTCGCAAGCTCTTATTCAGCCGCTTCGCGCAGGGCCGACATCGTAGCCGCATATTGCTGCTGCAGCGCATGCATCCCCTCGCGAGCGCCGTCAACGGCATCGGCACCACGCAGTGCCTCGGTCACCACAACCGCCGGCTCGTACAGATTATCGAATCCCAGGTTCTGGCTCACACCCTTGAGCGTGTGCGCTGCCATAAACGCACCTTCGGCGTCTCCCGCCGCCATGGCGGCCTCTAGCTTGTCCATGCTCTCGTCATCCAAAAACTTGAGGGCAAAGCGGGCGAGCATTTCCTCGCCCATCAGCCGAGCGCACGCGTCATCATAATTGGCGCCGATCTTCTCATACGCCTCACGCATGGAAATCATGGATTAAAACTCCTTTGGTCAAACTAAATCGTGGGAAACTGAACGACGTCGGCAGGGCGTGCCAATGTTTCGGCAATACGGTCTTGCACCTCGAGCAGACAGTCGAGCAACAGCGAGTTAAAGGTGCCGCATTTACCGTCCAGGATCATCCGAATCGCCTCCTCGTGCGGGATAGCGTCCTTGTACACGCGCACGCTCGTCAGTGCATCGTACACGTCAGCCACCGAGACCACCTGCGCGGCGATGGGGATATCGTCGCCCTTAAGGCCATCGGGATAACCCTTGCCGTCCCAGCGCTCGTGGTGCCAACGCGCAATCTGGTACGCATATTCCATAAGCGCATTGCCGGCGTGATGACTACCCAGCTCACGCAGCATGTCGGCGCCGATCGTGGTATGCGTCTTCATAATCTCGAACTCCTCGGGCGTAAGGCGTCCGGGCTTGTTGAGAATCGCATCGTCAATCGACATCTTGCCGATATCGTGCAGCGCCGAAGCCAGGGCGATCGTGGAGCGTTCCTCATTGTCGAGGGAGATCGTGCCGCTACGCTGGACCAGACAGCCAAGCAGCAGCTCGGTCAGCTTCTCGATGTTCGTAACGTGCCTGCCGCTCTCGCCGTTGCGAAGCTCCATGACGCCGGCCATGATATCGATGAGCATGCGACTGTTCTTGACGCGCTCGTTGTACTGCTGGGACAGCAGGTTCGTCAGGCGGCGCTGTTTGGCGTATAGGCGGATGGTGTTGCTTACACGGCGGCGCACGACACGGGAGTCAAACGGGCGGTTGATATAGTCCGAGGCGCCCAGCTCGTACGCGCGCAGAACCATATCATCGGAATCTTCGCTCGAAATCATGATGACAGGCAGATTGTCGATACCCGATCGGCGCGACAGATCGGCCAGTACCTCAAAGCCGCTCGCGCCCGGCATGACAATGTCCAGCAGCACGAGCGACAACTCATCGCCATAACGGTCGACCATATCGAGCGCCGTACGACCGTTATCGGCCTCGAGGATGCAATACTCGTCCTTGAGCATCTCGCTGAGAATGGCTCGGTTCATCTCGGAGTCATCGACGATAAGCACCGAAGGCTTTTCGCTTTGGAAGGCCTCGATGGAATCGCCATCGGTCACGACCGTACCGGCTTTTGCCTTGGCACGGCTCAGTAACTGGACAGCGCGGCCAACGCCCTCATCGACCGTCTCGCCATGAATGCGAACGCCACCAACACATGCCGTCAAGCTCACGTGCTCATGGCCCGGAATAATCGTGGCATGAACGGCATCGGATACCTGACGCAGACGACGGGCAAAGTCATCGGAGGGAATATTGGGCATGACAGCTACAAACTTGTCGCAGCCATAGCGCACAAGTTCGTCAGTCGAACGAATACCGCTGCGTATGGCTGTTGCCACAGCACCGAGCGCAAGGTCGCCGGCATGGCGGCCACACGTATCGTTGAAGACCCTAAAATCATCAAGGTCGATCATCGCAACACCGGCCTTCATGCGGGCGCTACGGAGCTTTTCTTCGTAATATCGGCGATTGCGCACATTCGTCAGCACGTCGGTGTAGACAAGGTCCTCTTCTGCAGCCTCTTGCCCATCGATCGGACGCACCATCAGCAAGACATGAGGCTCGCCCTCGACCTTTAGAGGGCGCAGACGGGCGCGGTACTCAACACCATCGTTGAGCAGTTGCTCCGACACCTCATCGGAATCTGTCAAGGCCTCAAGACTCGACTGACGCAGACAAGGGTAGCGATCGCCGGCGAGCAGGCAGTTAGGCTCGCTCTTAATCTGATCGGCCGACAGCAAACGTACCACGGGGTAGGTCCTTGCGACACGGGCGACCTCGGCGGCAGCCTCCTCGTCGGTTAGATTGACCTCGTGATTATTGAGCATACGGGGCCCTTTCGATAGTTTCGCATGGAGCGGTGGGTTCCAAATGTTACAAGGGTAACACCTTGTCGATGCAGGTAGGCACGTGAATGCTGTTACATTTTTATGAGTTGGCAGACCTTGATTATCGACTTCATCCGAACACCTCCCACATTCATCCGTACATGTACGGA
>JAUUSS010000162.1 GCA_030841765.1 Collinsella aerofaciens
CGATTCGGTCGCACGGAGAGCATTTCCCAGTTGACAAAACTATAGGAACACCCCCATAAGTTGCGGTGAAATACGGACTTTGGAGCCAGCTAAGCCGCTAAACAGTCCGTATTTCACCGCAACTTATGGGGGACGAAGGGGTTTTACAGGTTGGCGATGATTGCTTGGGCGATTTCGTCGTACTGAGCCGGCTCGAGCGTGACGCGACCGGGGTTCATGGCGAACACGTCACCAAACTCAAACGGGTCGTCCTTGTACTTGGGGACGATATGCACATGCAGATGATGCATGGTGTCGCCATAAGCGCCAAAATTGATCTTGTCAGGGTTGAACGCCTTGTGCAGCGCGGCTGCGACGTGACGAACATCAGCCATAAAGGCAGCTGCGTCCTCCTCGGACATGCAGGAGATGTCGTCGACATGCTGCTTGGAGGCCACGATCACGCGGCCTTTGTGGCTTTGCTCCTTAAACAGGATAAGCTTGCTGGCGGGCAGGTCGAGCATGGGGATGCCAAAGGCATCGACGAGCGTGTTGTCGGTCCCGCACATGCAGTACGAGCAATCGGTGTGCTGTTCCATGGTGATCCTTTCGATCTGGGTGAAGGCGTTCGCCGCAACACGACCGGCGGGCGCGACCAAGCTGCCCGGCAATCTATGACGAACGTACAATGCGCTCTCTAACCGTTGCGAAATCGGTTTCGAGCATGTCCTTGCCATGATACCGCCAACGAGTTGTTTCGATTAGGTGAACGTTCACCTTTTTATTATTTTTCTCTTTGCAAAAAGAATCCCGTGCGTATACTAAGGCTCAAGCGAAACCGATTTCGTTAAGCGTGGGCAATAGGATGCTAAGACGCACCCTACCATCTTGGCATCCTATTGCCCACGCTATGTCATTTGCTTTCCTCCCGTCTCGTTGGCCCTTCAGTCCCATTCCGGCACAGCGAGACATTTCCTAGACGACTGACCGTGGGGCCGGCTTTTCTGCCTATACAGCAGTGCCTCCGATAACCCTCTTCTGCCGGCCCAGGTCAGCCCTTTTCTTCACAACCGAAAGGACGGGTAGCAGCATGCGACCGCTCATCATCATGAATGGCGAGAAGATCGATTGGTGCCACACCGTCATTAGGATGCTGATGTATTTAGCAGGCGTCGCGACGCTTGCCCTCGGCATGAGCATTCAGACCGCTTCGGGCCTGGGCGTCGCCGCGCTTACCTGTTTTGCCACAACGTTGTCCATGTTGACCGGCAAGACACTCGGCTTTTGGATCACCGCGACCTATGTCGCCTACATCGCCGCACAGGCAGTGATCTTGCGTCGCGAGTTTCAGCCGCGCATTTTGCTTGAGCTCTTTTTCTCAACGCTGATCGGTGGCTTTACCGACTTCTTTATGAACGTTAACCCTCTGCACCCCACCGCGCTGCCGGCACAGATCGCAACCATGCTGCTCTCGCTTGCCATCACGGCGTTTGGCGTGAGCCTCGTTGTCAACATGGGCGTCGTTCCCAACGCGCCCGACGGACTGGTGCAAGTCATTGCCGAAAAGCTCAAACGCCGCTTTGGCGATGTGAAGGTCGTATTCGATTGCTCACACGTCGCCGCCTCGCTCGCGCTGTCGCTGGTCTTTATGCACAACCTGGGCGGCTTTGGCGTCACGACCGCCATCTCGGCACTGTTCCTGGGCCATGTCATCAACGTCGCCAATAAGCTCTTCGCCCAGCGCTTTATCCGCGTGGCCTTTGGAAAATAGCGCCACCGCAAGAACCCGCGAGCAGCGCTATACGTTGCTATATCTCACTATACTTTGCTATATCTTGCTATACTTTGCTATATCTTGCTATACTTTGAGCAAAGGTGGCTCGCATGCAAACAAACCCTTTTAAGCCCACAGCAGGCAAAACACCTCCCACGATTATCGGCCGCGAAGATGTCCTCGAGGAATTCAATGAAGGCCTCGTCAACGGGCCTGGCGCCCCGGGACGCCTTATGCGCATAGCCGGCGTCCGCGGAACGGGCAAGACGGTCCTCCTTGACGAGTGCTCACGTTTGGCGCAAAGCCATGGCTGGACGGTCATAAAAGAAGTCGCAACCGAAGGACTTTGTCAGCGCATTCTCGAGCAGCTGCAGCCCAAATTCCAGGCCAAACACGCCAGATTTGAGCCAAGCGTAGCTGGCATATCCATCGGCAGCATAGACATTGAGCGAATCGGCCCATCGCTGCGTGACGCCATGAGGCAGGCAATATCAAAGAACGGCAATGGTCTGCTCATCACCCTCGATGAGGTCCAAGACGCAGAGCTCGAAGAGGTCCGAACGCTCTCCATTGCGATTCAGCAGGTTATCGGCGAAGACCTTGATATCGCCTTTGTTTTTGCGGGGCTGCCTTCGATGATAGAAAGCGTCATCAACGGAAAGACACTTACGTTTTTGCGCCGTGCCCTCCCCTTTGATCTGAAGGCTGTGGCAGTAACCGAAGTGTCGTACTCCCTCGAAGAAACCATTGAAGCGTCTGGCATGGAGCTGCAACCAGGTATTGCCGGCCAACTTGCCGAGGCAACGCAAGGCTACCCCTTTATGATTCAGCTCGTTGGATATTACGCATGGCAACTGGCACGACGCGCCCATATAACTGTAATTGGAGAGGAAGAGGCAAAGCGAGGCATCGCAACAGCACGCGAACGCTTCTGCGCAATGGTGATTGAGCCCGCGCTGCAGCGCATTCCGCCCACGTGCATCGCTTATCTGCTGAGCATGGCGTCCTTAGGGCAGACGAGCTCGACCAGCATGGTTGCCGATGACTTAAACAAGACACCTCAACAGGTAAGTTCCATCCGCAGTCGTCTGCTGAGAGAGTCGATCATTGAGGCGCCCTCGTACGGCAAGGTCTCATTTGCCATCCCCTACATGCGCGACTACCTCAACGAACACAAAGCCGAACTGGAAGCTGAACTGTAGAGGCGCCAATATCCCAGAGGACAGCAGGCCCCAAGCCGGTGTAGGCTTGGGGCCTGTTTTGTAGCTTTGCTCTTTTGAGCTGTTAGCGTCGGAATAATTTAGCCAAATATAGTCGGCCGAGATTGACCAATCCCGGCCGACCCA
>JAUUSS010000163.1 GCA_030841765.1 Collinsella aerofaciens
CAGAGTGTCGGCGGTGGAGTGGCAGGCGCCGGAGACCAGGCCGTCGGCGTCGCCCATCTTGACCATCATGGTGCCAAAGTAGGTGGCGTCCATCACCTGGGCGCGAGCCTGCTCGATGGTAACGCCCTTCTTGGCGCGGAGCTCGGCAAACTTCTGCGCGTACTCCTCGTGCTTCTCGGCATTGCGCGGGTCGATGACGGTAGCGCCGGGAACGTCGATCTCGTCGGGGTTGCCCAGGATGACGATCTTTGCCAGGCCCTCCTCGATGATCTTGGTGGCGGCGACGATGGTGCGCGGGTCCTCGCCCTCGGGCAGGACGATGGTCTTAAGGTCGGCCTTGGCGGCAGACTTCATACGGTTTAGGAAATCGCTCATGTTACTCCTTACAAGCGTTTCGCTAAGCTCCAGGCGCCCGGCTGTACACGAATAAACCCGCTGCTAGCGGGTTTACCTTTCAATAATGTACGCCGCGGTGCTTGAGCTTTCCTTGTGTGGCAAGCTCATTATAGGACGCATTAGCGCTATAATCGCTCTGATAAATATGTCTCGACGTATGTTCGAGAAAAAGCCCAGTTAAAAAGCGTGTGGCTTTTGACAAGGAGTATCGATGCAGATTACCTCAGGCCTGCCTGAAGGCTTTAATGCCGGTGCGTACGACATGATCGTTGTCGGCGCCGGTTATGCCGGTGCCGTTTGCGCCCGCCGTCTTGCCGAAACTATCGGCTATCGTGTTGCCGTTTTGGAGCGCCGTAGCCACATTGCGGGTAATGCCTTCGACTGCACTGACGAGGCGGGAATCCTGGTCCACGAGTACGGTCCGCACATCTACCACACCTTTAACGAGCGCGTGCACAACTTCCTGTCGCGCTTTACCAAGTGGACGGACTACCAGCACAAGGTGCTCGCCAACATCAACGGCACCCTCATGCCCGTGCCCTTTAACCACGCGAGCCTTAAGCTCGCCTTTGGTGACGAGCGTGGCGAGGAGCTGTATCAGAAGCTCGTGGAGACCTTTGGCAAGGACGTCAAGGTACCCATTATGGAGCTGCGCAAGAAGAACGACCCCGACTTGGCTGAGGTCGCCGACTACGTCTACGAGAACGTCTTTTTGCACTACACCATGAAGCAGTGGGGCCAGACGCCTGATCAAATCGATCCCTCGATCACCGGCCGCGTTCCCGTCTTTGTGGGCGACGATGATCGCTACTTCCCGCAGGCCCCCTTCCAGGGTATGCCGCAGGACGGCTACACCGCGCTGTTCGAGCATATGCTCGACCACGATCTGATTGACGTGTTCTGTGACGTGGATGCTCGCGATCTCTTCGAGATCGACGAGACCACCGTCAAGATCGACGGCAAGGTCTATGGCGGCGAGATCGTCTACACCGGTCCGCTCGACGAGCTGTTCAACCTCGACCTGGGCGCCCTGCCGTACCGCACGCTTGACATGAAATTCGAGACGCTCGAAATGGACCAGTTCCAGCCCGTGGGCACCGTCAACTACACTACGAGCGAGGACTACACGCGCATTACCGAGTTCAAGAACATGACCGGTCAGGTCCTGCCCGGCAAGACCACCATCATGAAGGAGTACTCCAAGGCTTATACGCCCGGCTCGGGCGAGACGCCATACTACGCCATTCTTGAGCCCGAGAACCGTGAGCTCTATGAACGCTATCTTGAGCGCGTTCAGAACCTGACGAACTTCCACCCGGTGGGTCGTCTGGCCGAGTATCGCTACTACGACATGGACGCCGTAACCAATTCTGCCCTCGATCTTTCGGATGAGATTATCGCCTGCCATGCATAAAGTCATAACATTCGGTATTCCCTCGTATAACGCCGCCAAGGACATGGACCATTGCATCACCTCCATTCTGGAGGGGAGCAATTACGCTACCGATATCGAGATTATCGTGGTGGACGACGGCTCCAAGGACGAGACGGCCGCCAAGGCCGACGAGTGGGAGGCCCGCTATCCCGGCATTATCCGCGCGGTGCACCAGGAAAACGGCGGCCACGGTATCGCCGTCCTCTCGGGCCTGCGTGAGGCGCACGGTACGTACTACAAGGTCGTTGACTCGGATGACTGGCTCGATGGCGCGGCGCTTTCGACCATGCTGTCGATTCTACGTGGCTTTGAGGAGCGCGACCAGCGCGTCGACCTGTTTATCTCGAATTATGTGTACGAGAAGGTCTACGAGGGCACACATACCGCTATTGGCTACAAGTTTGCCCTGCCGCGCAAAAAGATCTTTACCTGGGATCAAATCGGTCATTTCCGTCTGGACCAGAATCTGCTCATGCACAGCCTGTGCTATCGCACGGATGTGCTGCGCGAGTCTAACCTGCCCATGCCGCCGCACACCTTCTACGTGGACAACATCTACGCTTACGTGCCGCTGCCGCGTTGCAAGACCATGTATTACGCCGATATCGACCTCTACCGGTACTTTATTGGCCGTGAGGGCCAGAGCGTTAACGAGGCCACGATGGTCAAACGTCTGGACCAACAGTTCCGCGTTACGCGCATCATGATGGAGTCCTACCATTTGTACCAGGACGTTGAGGCTTCGCGCCTGCGCTCGTACATGATGGGCTACTTCACCATGATGATGGCGATCTGCTCGGTGCTTACCAAGCTTTCCGAGGAAGATTGCGCCGATGAGCGCCTGAAGACGCTGTGGAATGATTTGAAGGCTTACGACGAGCGCATGTATCGTCGTGCACGCTACGGCGTGGTGGGCTTCTTTACCAATCTGCGTGGTCGAGCCGGAGACAAAACCACGCTCGGCCTATACCGTCTTGCCTCAAAGATCTTCAAATTCAACTAGCTGCTGAGTAATCGCTGCTGATAGGTTGACTGGGCCCCTTGGCCTTTAGTTTGCTACTGCGAACAGTCCTGCTCGCACGGAAAGCACATTAAGTGCTTTCCGGCTCGTGCGGAACTTGTATCAAACTAAAGGCCAAGGGGCCTCTGCTATAAGAATCGATTGTCAGACAATTTGAATTTGAAGATCTTCGACGCGCGGTACACAGGGGCCTGGGCTGAAAAGAATTAAGTTGGTAGTCGGTCGGAGGCGGGCG
>JAUUSS010000164.1 GCA_030841765.1 Collinsella aerofaciens
ATACGAAGAGCCCCCGGGCGACGGCAACGGCTACTAAGCAAACTACTTTATTTACGCGGGCTTACCAGCCCGCGTAACGGCTCGACGCTGCGCGCCGCCCAGAGCGACAATTTGTCATTCAAAAGGCAGGGCATGACCAGAAGGTCAATGCCCTGCCTTTTTCATGCCAACTTGTTCGCTCTGGACGTCGCTCGCTGACGTTGATTCAACCAGCGATGCCGACTACACTCCTTGCACCAAAAATCGCCCCGTTCTCGGTTGAGGACGGGGCGATTCGTCTTTTAGGGTTGTGCAGCTAGGCTTATGCGAAGCGGGCGACGAGCTTCTGGAGCACGTCGGTCATCTTCACGAGTGAGCTGACCGGGACAAACTCGTTGACGCCATGGTAGCAGTACCCGCCCGTGGAAAGGTTGGGGCAGGGCAGGCCGCGGAACGACAGCTGCGCGCCATCGGTGCCACCGCGAATCGGCAACACCTGAGGCTCAACGTCGCAAGCAAGGTAGGCTTCCTTGGCGACGTCGATCAGCTCGGGATAATCGCACACGATCTCGGCCATGTTGCGGTACTGCTGTTTAATCTCCACGGTCACGCGCTCCTCGCCCAAACGCTGGTTGAGCATGGCAGCGGCGGAATCAATCAGATCGAGCTTCTGCTGGAACTTGGCTGCGTCGTGGTCGCGGACGATATAGCGCGCGGTGGCGTGATCGACGGTCGCCGAGACGCCTTCAAGATGATAGAAACCCTCGTAACCCTCGGTATATTCCGGGCGCTGCGCATAGGGGAGCAGGGAGTTGAAGTCGCAGAACAGATTGCCTGCGTTGACCATGCGGCCCTTGGCGTCGCCGGGGTGGATGGACTGGCCTTCAAAGCGAACGGTTGCCTCGGCGGCATTGAAGCACTCCCACTCAAGCTCGCCGATGGGGCCGCCGTCGACCGTGTAGGCGTACTTGCAGCCAAAGGCCTCGATGTCCAACAGCTCGGCGCCGTGACCGATCTCCTCGTCCGGGCAAAAACAAATGCCGAGCGCGGGGTGGGGCAGCGAGGGGTCCTGAGCGATACGCGCGACAAGCGCCATGATCTCGGCGACGCCGGCCTTGTCGTCGGCGCCCAGCAGTGTGGTGCCGTCGCTGCAGACCAAATCCTCACCCACAAGGTCGTTCAGGGCGGGAAGCTTGGCGGTGCTCATTGCCACGGGCTTGCCGTCAACGGTACCGCAGATCAGGTCGCCGCCCTCGTAGTGCACGATGTGCGGCTTCACGCCGGCGCCCGGCGCAACCTCGGTGGTGTCGAGGTGTGCGATCAGGCCCAGGGCGGGCTTGCCCTCCGCGCCCGCGCTCGCAGGAATATGCGCGCAGACGTAGGCATGCTCGGTCACATGGGCATCGGCCGCGCCGAGCTTGCGCAGCTCCTCGGCCAGCACGTTAGCAAGGTCAAACTGAACAGTGCTCGAAGGCACCTGGTCGCAGTTTGCATCCTCAGACTGCGTGTTGATCTGGACGTAGCGCAAAAAGCGCTCAAGGACGTCGGGGTTCGTGGTGTTGTTTTCCATAAAGACCGCTCCAATCTTGGTCGTCGTGTGCAACAAGAACTCTAGCACGGTATGCCGCGGCATACCGCGACGCTTGGATGGGGTAGAATCAGCCTTTGAACGCAGAAGGGACGGAAGGTCATGGATACGACAAATAGCTCGCGCGAGCTGCATCTAACGGTGGCGAACGAAGACTACTTGGAGTGCATGGTTCGCATCGAAAGCGAAGAAGGGGAGACCAGTGGCGTGCGATCAGTCGACATCGCGCAGCGTCTTGGTGTCTCCAAGGCATCGGTCAATAAGGCAGTTTCGGCGCTTAAGGCGTCCGAACTTGTCGAGCAATCGCATTACGGCAAGGTCATCCTGACCGACCGTGGTCGCGAGGTCGGCACGGCTATCTGGTACCGTCATCGCCTTGTCCGCACGTTTTTGGTCCAGGAGCTCGGCGTCGATTTTGAGCGGGCCGATTCCGAGGCGTGCATGATGGAACATGCGCTTTCCGAGGACACGATGAGCCGCTGGCTCGCCTATCTCGAAAAACAGGGAATCAGCGTCGAGGAATAGCGGAACACATATATGGATACGAGTTATTACAACCGCCCCGGCGGCGAGGAACTTATGCGCCGCATGTCGAGCGAGACCCTGTTGACGCAGGGCCCCATGGGCAGCGTGCTGATGAGTGAATACGACGCTGCCGACATCCCACCGGCGTTTTGGAACCTTGCCGAGCCACAGACTGTTTCTCGTATCCATCGCCTGTATGTCGCCGCCGGTGCGCAGGTGCTCATTACCAATACCTTTCAGGCATCAAGCTATGCCCTCAAGCAAGATCAGATTACGCCGTCCGTGGCTGAGGTCAATCGCGGTGCCGTCGACGATGCGCGCCAGGCGCACCCTCAGCTGCTGCTGGGCTCGATGGGCCCGATCGGCATTGAGTGGTTTGCCGAAGACTCTGCCGAATATCGAGAAATCCGAGGCATTTCGCGAGAGCAGGCATACGACCTGCTCAATGCTGGTGTTGACGGTCTGCTGATCGAAACGGTGACGTCTATCCGTAATTTGCAGCCCATGCTTGCCGGCGCCCAGGATGCCGCCGACGGCATGCCTGTTTTGGTGAGTTTTGTCGTTGACGATAAAGGCGACCTACTAGGCGATGGCCTCAATATCGAGGCTGCCGTTTTGTACGCCGAAAAGCATGGCGCAAACTCGGTTGGCGTTAACTGCTGTTCACTTGCGGCCGCGAACGTGGCGGTGCCCAGGATGGTTGCATCGGCGACTACGCCCGTCACGGTACGCCCCAACGTGGGCGATCCGGTCCAAACTCAGGATGGTCCTGTGTGGCGCGAGAACCCCGAAGCCTTCGCGCGCGCTTGCATCGAATGGAGGCATGCCGGTGCCGCAATGGTGGGCAGTTGCTGTGGAACCACGGCGATCACCACGGCGGCGATGGCCGAGGCGCTCGATATATAGAGGTCAAAACCGCTCCATACGGGGCGGTTTTTTATTAGAGGCTTTAGCCTGTGCGGGGCGCGCAGCGCGCCGCATCAGAAACCACC
>JAUUSS010000165.1 GCA_030841765.1 Collinsella aerofaciens
ACGGCGGTCGACGAAACTGGAGAGGAGGTATTACGAGCTCCTGTGCGAATTGAAGAGAACGCTCCCGCAAACTGCCTCTTGACAACTTATAGGAGCGTCGGTTTTAGTTTTCGTTATGCGGGTTGTGCTTGGCTATTGCAAAAAAGTCTACTCACTTAGGTTTGAGGGTCGTTCGCTGACGCCTATTTTCACTTGTTTGCCGACGCCGCGACCATCAGAAGCCCCTAGGACTCCTGCGGCAGGCGCTTCTTGCTTTTGCGGGCGCGGTTTCTAAAGTTCTCGACGGCCTCTTCCATGCCCAGAGGTACATAGGTGAGCGCATCGAGGTTTTCGGGCAGGTAGCAGGCAAGGCTTTGCTCCTGCGCGCGGCCCGCCGCGAGCTGTTCATCGCTGGGCTGCGCGCCGGGTGTGGCGCAAATGCCATAGACGGCGGCACCCATCTCGCGCGTGCGGCATTCATATTCGGTCTCGGGGTGCTCGGGATGGTCGCGGCGGACGTCGTCGCTTACCCAAAGCGTATCGTAGCCGGCCGCGGCAAACTGTCCCAGGGCGTAATCGCGCAACGGCTTGCTATCGGTGCGCAGCGTGACGGTAGCGCCGGCTGAAAAGAGCGGGCGGTAGAGCATCAGATGGTCGACATGGACGAGTCGTTTTTTAGCGTACTTGGCCTTGGGCTGCGGCGTGGGAAAGTTAATGGTGATGGCATCGAGCTCGCCTGCGGCAAACAGCTGTGGCAGCGATGCGGCGCCTCGGGGCAGGACGAGTGCGTTGGATAGCCCCTGTTCGCAGATTTTCTGCGCGGCATAGGCGATGCAGATGGGCTCCTGGTCCATGCCGATAAAGAGGGTGTCGGGCTCGCGGTGGGCGCGCTCGACCAGATAGGTTCCCTTGCCACAGCCAAGATCCAGGTGAAGGTGTTCGAAGGGCTTGCTGCCAGCTGGCGCGCAAGCCTCGCGCCAATCTCCGGCATAAGCCTCGGGGTTCGTCTCGATCGCATCGGCGTAGCGTTCCAGGCGCTCCTCGAGCACAAAGTTCTTAGGCGTGCGAACGTGGACGGCTCCCATGAGGCTCCTTGGTCATAAGTATGGAACGCATAGCTGCACGTTCCGTCAATGGATTGAAAAAGGGCGGGCATAGTTTGCCCGAAAGACGCGGTGCGGCTCGACGGCGAGTCGTCGGTGCCTACAGGCGCTTGAGAATCACATAGCGGTTGAGATCGCCGCTGCGACCGTCAGCATGGAAGCGCTCAAGCTCGCGCACGGGGACCTCGCCGCTCTTGTAGAACGTACGGACGCCGCGCACCAGGTCGGTGATCTGCTGATCGTCAAAGTGATGGCAATAACGGTAGGCGTGACGGTCGTTTTGCCAGCCAATGAGGTGGTCGCCGGCTTCAAACTGCGCGGAATCGTAACCCTCAAACGGCGGGGTGAGCTCGGCGCGGGCTTCGGCGCGAACGGCCTTGCGCGCCATGCGCTCGTCGTTCATAAACTCCCAAAAACTGATAGCGATGATGCCGCCCGGGCGCGTCTGGCGCACCAGGGCGTCGAGCACGCGTACACGATACTCGCATGACGGCACGTGGTGCATAAAGCCAAAGCAGACCGAGATGTCGGCGAGCGGTGCGTCGAAAAGGACATCGGGCGTCTCGGCGGGATTGAGCTTCATGAGGGCATCGAGCGCGTCGAGTTCCTGGAAGTGCAGGTTGGGAATGCGCAGGGCGTGGCCATGTGCATCGATAGCCAAATCTTGACACGAGTCGACACCATAGAACTCAAACGGGCAGCTGGCGTCTGCCGAGGGGTTTGCGCCGTCGACGCCCTTGGCGGCAAGTGCGCCGCCGGCGGCAAAGTTCTCGAATCGCATGTTGCCGCAGGCAAGATCGAAGACGCGGACGGGATGCTCGATTGTGGCGACGTCGAGCTGTTCGAGCGCGATATCCATGGTACGTACCCAGCCGGGCCACGGGGCCTGGCGCGTATCGGAGAAGGAGGCGGAGTGCTCGCGATAGAACGTGTTGTTGAGCTGGATGAGCGATGAGGCGAAATCGCGGTTCACGGCGCGGAACTCCCTCCGTTGGCGGTGCGGAATAAACAGTACGACCATACTACCGTTAACGCCGCAACGGGGACAGCCGAGCCGTGGGTCATTGCTTTGTTTGGACACATTTCCGCAGCTCATATGTGCCCGCAACCGCCGGTTGTCAAAAATCTCACTAGAATAGGTGGCATGATTTTGGCGGTGGCGGATAGATTTTTAACTGTGCAAGGCGCCATAAGAACAAAAACGGTCCGGCGGCACGGCTGGCATCACATAGGAGGAACCATGAATGTAGAAACTGCGCAGCGGCTCGCCGACCTTCGCCGAAGCAAAGGCTTTAGCCAAGAAGGGCTGGCACGAAAGCTGGGACTGTCGCGCCAAGCAGTCAGTAAATGGGAGCGCGCGGAGAGCTCGCCCGATACCGAGAACCTGATCTCGCTCGCCAAGCTCTATGGCGTGAGCTTGGACGAGCTGCTCAATCCGAGCGATGAGATCGAGGACGATATCGAGTTTGAGAACGAGGACCGCGCTCGTCAGCGCGAGGCCGAGGCAGCAGAGCGTGCTCGCACCCATGAGGCGGCGGCGCGCGCTACCGAGGCGGCAACACAGGCGAGTGACGCCGCCGCCAAGGCGGCGCAAGCGGCAAGCTGGAGTGCGCAGGCCGCCAATGCCGCTACGGCGCAGGCGACGAGTGGCAGCGCAGTTGGCTCGACTCCGGTGAAGGGCCCGTTCCAGTCGTTCCCGTATTGGGCCGTGTGCTGGCTGCTGTTCTTTTTGCTGATGTTCCTGTTTGGTGCCGGCCCCTTTGCCGCACTGATCTTCTTTACGATTCCCATCTATCACTGGGTGGCGCGTGCGCTCGATGGCGATTGGGCGCGCGGGGATATTCAGGTTGGTTCGGCGTCGGTGGCGGTCAAGGCCCAGGGGAAGGATACTTCTGCGGAATCTGATGCTGACGTGGCTACCGCGACTACCGCTGAGCCGATTGCCAAAGAGAGTGATGAATGATGAAGCTTTCGCATGAATCCAAGGTAC
>JAUUSS010000166.1 GCA_030841765.1 Collinsella aerofaciens
ACAGCGAGACGGCGTCAGCTGAGTCGATTTGGCCCGAAAGAGGAGGGAGCACGCCTTATGGCGGCGACCGACGAATGAGCGCCAAATCGGCCAGCTGACGCCGTCGAAGGCGAGAACCCGTCAGCGCGAGCAATGTGCCTTGAAAGACAAGGGCATTGACCTTATGGTCATGCCCGAAGGCTTGAAAGGCAGATTGCCGCGCTGACGGGTTCGCAGCGTCAACAAAGTGCTGAGTGGGCCGATAAGCCGGGTTCTGTCGTGAACGGTCATTTATCTTGTCTGCACGTTACCGTGCAGTTCCACGCACGCTACCCGAACGCGGACCGGGCCGGCCCATAGCGTTCCTATTCGCGCTTGCTCCGGATGGGGCTTGCCAAGCCGCCGTGTTACCACGACGCTGGTGGTCTCTTACACCACCGTTTCAGCTTTTCCCTTTACGCCTTGCGGCGCAGGTGGGAGTCTTCTTTTCTGCGGCGCTTTCCGTCGGATCACTCCGCCCGGCCGTTAGCCGGCATCCCGCCCTCTGGAGCCCGGACTTTCCTCACGCGTGCTGCAAGCAGCACATCGCGCGACCGTCTGGCCCACTCAGCAGTGCAAGAGTGTAACACACCGTTGCCGCAGGCAATGGCACAACGCAAACGCTCGACACGATAAACCAAGAACCGCCATGCGCTACAATGGTCCTGTCGATGGGCAACGTCGTCAGTCGAGACGCGACCGCGCTCCACACCCCTCCGTCTACTCGGTGTGTTCCCGCCTCCTCCCCGAGGCGGGATGTCGGCATTTTTCATGCACTGACAACCCAATAGCCTGTGGACAGCCCGGGCAGCATCGCGCATCTCGGCACCAAATGCAAAAAGGGACCCGTCCATTGCGGACGGATCCCTTAAAACAAGTGATCGTCAAACCGATTTACTCGGCGTCGGTCTCCTCGTCCTTCTTCTCGGAAGGCAGCGGGGTAACCTCGATCTCGACGCCCAGAGTCTCAGCAGCGGACTTCATGGACAGGGAGATACGACGACGGTCGAGGTCGATCTCCATGACCTTGACCTGAACCTTGTCGCCCACGTGGGTGACCTGAGAAGGCTGATCGACGTGCTTGTTGGCCATCTCGGAGATGTGCACCAGGCCCTCGATGCCCTCGCCCAGATCGACGAAAGCGCCGAACGGGACAAGCTTGGTCACAGTGCCCTCGACGATAGCGCCGACGGGGTACTTCTTGACCAGTGCGCGCCACGGATCCTCGGTGGTCTGCTTGAGACCCAGGGAGATGCGCTCGCGGTTGAGATCGACGTCGAGAACCTCGACCTCGACCTCCTGGCCGACCTTGACAACCTCGGAAGGATGGTTGACGTGGTTCCAGGAGAGCTCGGAAATGTGGATGAGGCCGTCGATACCACCGAGGTCGACGAAGGCGCCGAAGTCGACGATGGAGGAAACGGTGCCCTGGAGACGCATGCCAGACTTGAGCTTGGACAGGATCTCGGAGCGCTCGGCCTTACGGGACTCCTCGAGCACGACGCGACGGGAGAGGACGACGTTGTTGCGGTTGCGGTCCATCTCGATGACGCGGGCCTCGATGCGGGTGCCCATGTAGGAGGTGAGGTCCTTGACGCGACGGAGGTCGACGAGGGAGGCGGGCAGGAAGCCACGCAGGCCGATGTCGAGGATCAGGCCGCCCTTGACAACCTCGATAACCTCGCCCTCGACGTTCTCGCCGGAGTTGAACTTCTCCTCGATGCGGTTCCAAGCACGCTCGTACTCGGCACGCTTCTTGGACAGGACCAGACGACCGTCCTTGTCCTCCTTCTGGAGTACCAGAGCCTCGATGGGATCACCGAGTGCAACGATGTCTGCAGGGTTAGCGTCCTTGCGGATGGACAGCTCGCGGACCGGGATAACGCCCTCGGACTTGAATCCGATGTCAACGAGCACCTCGTCATGCTCGATCTTAACGACAGTGCCGTTAACGAGATCGCCCTCATCAAAGTCGGTAATCGTACCGTCGATGAGGTTGTTCATCTCCTCCTCGTTGACATCGTCAAGAGAGAAAATGGACGAGTTCTGAATCTCACTCAAAGGTGGACCCCTTTCGAACTACGGGGCCCCGATTGCTAGGACCTACAGAAGGGTGCGACAAGCACACAACGTTTAGGAACACTCGGGAGCCGACAGATACTAATGTGACGCTTATGCAATCACGTTCGTATAGGTTACGGGGAAATGAGTTCGATTTCAAGCGTGAACTGCGATTTTTTACTCGTGTGGAGACTTTTTCGTAATCTTATGAACACACGTCTCCGCAACTTGACGATAACCAGCCAGGCATTCGGCTTTGGGGTAAAGTATCCGGAGCCAACGATTCTAGATCGATTTTTCGAGAAAGGTGCCCGCGTGCTCAAAGCAGTCGTTTTCGATATGGACGAAACGCTTCTCAGCATCAACCTCAACGCGTTCATCCTTCGCTATTTTAAGGATGTCTCTTCGATGCTCGCGGATATCGGGCGCCGCAGCCGCGGTGGCACGATGGCGCGCCTCGGCACCATCCTGGTCGACCTCAACGCCAATCGCCGCAGCGGCACGGACAACCGCACCAATCTTGAGTTTTACCAAGAAGAGGTCGAGCGCCGATGCGGGATCTGCCTCTCCGATCCCCTCATCTACGAGGCGTTTACCTACTATGACCGCGAAGTTCTTCCGTACAAGAACGACGATATCATTAACGCCCACGCCATGCCGGGCGCACACGCCGCGCTCCAGGCCGTACAGGACGCAGGGCTGCGCTGCGCGCTCTTTACCAACCCCAGCTTTCCCCAGGGGGCCATCGAGTGCCGCATGGGTTGGGGCGACCTGGCCGACGCCCCCTTTGAACTCGTGACGCACATGGGAAACGCCACCCGCTGCAAGCCCGATGCCACCTACTATCTAGAGCAGCTTCAGGTGATGGGGCTCGAGCCACACGAGGTCCTTATGGTGGGCAACGATCCCAAGCGCGACTTCCCCAGTCCCGCCTGCGGCATTCAAAC
>JAUUSS010000031.1 GCA_030841765.1 Collinsella aerofaciens
TCCGTACATGTACGGATGAATGTGGGAGGTGTTCGGATGAAGTCGATAATCAAGGGGTTACTCCGCATCGTTAATTTTCAAAAGGTTAGCCATGGCTGACCTAGATAGTTAGATAAAATTGAGATATTTCAAGAGCGTGCTCGAGCAAACTTGTTTACTCGGGTGCTGAAGCACCATGCCGCGTCCAATGCGGCAAAAGGGAGAGGCAACATGAAGAAGTCGACGTTCAATACCCTGCTTGTCGGTGGCGGTTTTCTGCTTGGTACGGCTGGCATCAAGCTGCTCACCAGCGCTCCGGTAAAGAATGCCTGCGTGCAGGGCATTGCGTGCGGCATGCGCATCAAGAATGGCTACCAGGACATGGTCGAGCAGGCCAAGGCCGAGGTCGACGATATGGTTGCCGAGGCTGCCTATCTCACCCAGAGCGAGGCCGCTGCGGACAAGGCAGCCGAGTAGCACTCCCAGGCATAAACAATGAGATTCTCGATTATCAGCGAGATCCCCGGCAGGACCCGCCTCCAGTTGGCGGGTCCTGTGCCAGAGAGCGATCTCGATGCGCTTCTAAAGCTCAGTGGCGAAATCGATGGTGTGCGCAAGGTGCGCGTCTACGGCCGCATCGGCCAGATGGCGCTCGAATACGACGAGCCGCGCCGCGATGCCGTACTGGCCGCCGTCGGTGCGCTCGACGCTCAGGCCATTGCCGACGCAAAGACGGGTTACGTGATGCAGCTTGAGCCGCGCAAGCACAAGCTCGTTATGGATCTTGTCACACTTATCGGTGCCCATTACGCACGTCGCTGGTTCTTGCCGACGCCTCTGCGTGCGGTGTTTGTCGTGGCCGGTTACATGGCATTTTTGCGCGCTGCCCTTCATGAGCTCGCGCAGCCGCGCCTGACCGTTCCCGTGCTCGACGCTTCGGCCATCGGTATCTCGTTTGTCAAACGTGATGTCGACACCGCGGGCCAGACGATGTTCCTGCTCAACGTGGGCGAGCTGCTCGAGGACTACACCCGCGCCATGAGCGAAAACGAGCTCATCAACTCGCTGCTCGACGTGCCCGACAAGGCGCAAAAGGTCGTCGGCGACACCGAGGTAAGCGTTGCCGCCACCGAGCTCGAGCCCGGCGATCTGGTCGCCGTGCGCACCGGCATGTCCATCTGCATCGACGGTGTTGTCGAGCAGGGGAGCGCTATGGTCAACCAGGCGACCCTGACCGGCGAGCCGCTGGCCGTCGAGCGCAGCGTGGGCGACGACGTGTTCGCCGGTACCGTCGTGGAAGACGGCGGCATCTTGGTGCGTGTGCGCGCCAATACGGCGCAAACCAAACTGCGCTCAATCGTCTCGCTCGTGCAGACGGCCGACTCGCTCAAGTCCGAGGGCCAGTCGCATATGGAGGACCTTGCCAACAAGATCGTCCCGTGGAACTTCCTGCTCGCGGGCCTGGTTGCGCTTACCACCCGCAGCCTCATCAAGACCTCGGCGGCGCTGATGGTCGACTACTCGTGCGCACTCAAGCTCACGGGTTCCGTTGCCGTCATGACTGCCATGAGCGATGCCGCCAAGATGGGCGTCATGGTCAAGGGCGCGAAGTACTTTGAGTCGTTTGCCAAGGCCGACACCATTGTGTTTGATAAGACCGGCACGCTGACCGAGGCGCAGCCGCGTCTTGCCTGCGTGCTCACCACCGATGGCTGGAGCGATGACGAGGTCCTGCGCCTTTCCGCTTGCTTGGAGGAGCATTTCCCGCATCCGGTGGCGCGCGCCGTGGTCAATGCGGCACGTGAGCGCGGGCTCGAGCATCGTGAACGCCATGCTGCCGTCGAGTACATCGTGGCGCACGGCATCGCTTCGTCCATCGAAGGACGTCGTGCCATCATCGGTTCCGCGCACTTTGTATTTGAGGACGAGGGCGCACAGCTCGAATCCGACATCAAGGAGCGCATCGAGTCTCAGATGCAGGGCCTGTCGCCGCTGTATCTGGCGGTCGACGGCACGGTCGTCGGCGTGCTCGGCATCGAGGATCCGCTTAAGCCCGGGGTCCGTGAGGCCATCGCCGACCTGCATGCGCTGGGCGTCAAGCATGTCGTTATGCTCACGGGCGATTCGGAGCGCACTGCCGAGCGCATTGCGCGCGAAGCGGGCGTTGACGAGTTTAAGGCCGAGCTGCTGCCCGAGGACAAGTACGCCTATGTGGAGCGCATTAAGAGCGAGGGGCGCCATGTTGCCATGGTGGGCGACGGCGTCAACGATTCGCCGGCGCTCGGTTTGGCCGACGTGGGCCTGGCCATGGGTGGCGGAAGTGATATTGCCAAGGAGGTCGCCGATATCATCCTGACCGATACGGATCTTGCCGCGATCGTGCGCCTGCGCCGCATGAGCCAGGGCCTCATTGATCGTCTGACGAGTTCCTACTCTAAGGTGATGCTCACCAATTCGGCGCTGTTGGCATTGGGTATTACCGGCATGATCACTCCGCAGACGTCGTCACTGCTGCACAACGGCTCAACGATCGCCTACAGCCTGGGCAACGCAAAGGCGTACCTGCGTTAACAGACGTGTTCACCCACGTTATCTGGCCTGCGCCCAGACGGCATCGGTGTCGTCCGGGCGCAGGCCTTTTGCATTTGACCATGTGCTAGCTTCTTTATATAGTGGTGCTAGCAGGGCTAGCAATTGAAGGGAGCGGGTCAGCGTGGGTGCTGTTAGCGGCATGGCGCAGGTGAATGTTCGCGTAGATCGCTCGGTTAAAGAGCGCGCCGAGGAAGCGCTGCGGCTTTCGGGCGGAACGCTGCCCGAACTCATCAAAAAGGTCGTGGCCAAGGTTGCGCAGGGTGGTGGACAGTGTGAGGAAGTGCTGTCTGCCGTTGATGGCCGGCAGCAGTCCGTCGCGCCCGATACTCCGTTCGCCGCGTCGTGGGCAGCGGCAGACCGGCTTTATGCAGATTTGGGCATCGCTACGTCGCCCGTATCCGACGATCGCGATTGGGACGCAATCTATTCCGACGCCATGGATGAGCATTATCGCCAAAAGGGGATGATCCTGTGAGTGGGGCGCCTCTCAAGATCATGGTGGACGCCAACGTATGGGTTGATTCGTTTTGCGCCGACCATGCTGAGTCGATTGCCGCGCGTGCGTTTATTGGGCAGGCGACGGAGGCGGGGGCATTGCTGTTCTTTCCGGTGCATATCGCCAAGGACGTACTGTATGTTGTACAGCACGAACTGAAGCGCAGCGTTCTTGCCAGCGGGGGAGCGCTCGGCGAGGCTTCTGCCCGCGCGATTGGCGATGCGGCGCTGGCGTTTGTTCGGAACATGACCGAAAACGCCACGGCCGTGGGTGCAGATGCGTCGGACCTTTGGCTGGCCGACAAATACTTAGCGCTCCATCGCGATTACGAGGACAACTTGGTACTCGCCGCATGCAAACGCGCCCAGGTTGATTACTTGGTGACCAACGATCGAAAACTGCTCGAACATGCCGATCTTGCAGCAAAGACACCTCGTCAAATGATGCCGATTCTTGCTTTGGCCAAACGCGGCGGCACGGCTATCGGTTGACGTGAGCTGTTCGCGGGCCCCTTGGACGACGATGCGCCAAGGGGCCCGCGTCTGCTATTTACAAAAGCTCGGCCTTGATGACGGGAGCTTCGGCGAGCTTTTCGGCAGCCTTTTCGTCGGAGCTGTCGAGTGCTGCCAGACTGCGGTAGACCCACTCGTTGACCTGGGTGTTCTTGACGCCTGCGGTCTGCATAAGGGCGCCTACCTCGCGGATTGCTGCGAGCAGATCGGCTTTGGGACCCGCGAGCTCGACCTCGATGCCGTGGTAGGCGGCCACGCCGCGGTTCTCACTCACGTGGTCGATAAAGCCCTCGACGGTCTCAAGCTGCTGGGCGAGAGCTGCATCATCGTCAGCGTCCAGCGCGACGAGTGCGTTCGATACCGTGAGGGCGGGATGTCCGCAGGGGACAAAGCCCTCGATGACATCCATAGCTTCGGTAATGGTTGAGCCCAGGCCTGCGAGGGCATTGACGAGTTTCTGCTTGGTATCCATAACGGTCCTTTCGACGGATCAATTTTGCTTGGCGAAAATATACGTGACGCGATCGGTAGCAAAAGTGCGAAGTGTAGCGCACATTGGGGTCTTCACAGCTCGTGCATAGAACAGCTGTCCGCTTTCAGAACGTGGTAAGATAACACTCCACAAGCGGGGCTCGCCTCGCGCGTTCCTTGAAAAGTCGACGGTTGTTGGGCGCTCGTGTGCCCAATGCCATCCAGACTTTCCCAACCTTCGGGGGCGACTGGTTTCGACACGATAGCTCTGAGAGAGGAAGCAAGCCGAGGTCTCCTCGCCTCGTTAAACAGGGGTACCGTCAAATTGAATTGACAACAACTCTTCTTTTGAGCCTATGGCTCTCGCTGCTTAATTTATAGCGGCGCGTCAACCCGGTGATTTCCCCGACACCGGCGCGACGTCATTTTAGGGGAATGCTCCTGCGCACGTAATCGGTATGGCGCGGGCTAAGACCGAACCGGTTAGGACGCCGCGAGCGTGTCGCTGCGCGCAAAGCGTCCGAGACGAAACCAGCGACTGAGCTTGGAGATGCCAATCAGGGGGCTTTCGTGGACCGGAGTTCGATTCTCCGCGCCTCCACCAACTGTTCAGTAGGCGAACACATACGCGTGTTCGTCGTCAGGCGGGCGTTCATATTGCTCGTCAGATAGAAAGAAGCCGCTCCATACGGGGCGGCTTCTTTGCGTTCTAGGCCTGCGGCATGACGGCCTGCTGGCCATCCTCGTCCAAGTACGGCATGAGGAACACGCCGCCCTGCTCGGTCGTCAGCAGCAGGTACTCGCGGTTGTAGCGGTCGCACACGATTTCCTGGCCGATGCCCTCGGGCAGGTCGTAGATGGGGCCGTCCGTGCGCGCGGGCCTCACGGTCACGTCCTGCGCTCCCATGGCCTGCGACGCGCAGCTGGCGGCGGCCAGGACGATGAACAGCAGGACGACCGCCGCGAGGATGGGGCCGCACCCGCCGTTGCGCTCCTCGTCTGCGGGGCTCGGGTACGGCATGGCCTATCCCACCTTCACCAGATAGTCGTCGGCCTCTGGCTTGCCCGTGGCCTTGCCCACGGCGATGTAGCGCGTTGCGCCGCTGTAGCCCGTGTATCGGCCCCACACGTAGCCGTCGGCGATCTTGTACCAGTTATCCAGCGTCACGGTCTCGCCGCCGGAATAGTGCGCCACCTCGGTGCCGCCCAGGCCGGGGGCGTCGCGCACGCGCAGGTAGTCCACAGTGCAGCGGTAGGTGCCGCCGAAGTTCTCGGTCGTTTCCTGCTGCGCAGGCTGCGGCTGCGGGACGGCTGCGGGGGCGCTTCCAGCAGTGATGCCGAAGCATTCCAGGTAGATGCGCGCCAGCTCGTCCAGGTTGCCGTTGAACTTCTCGCGGTCGCCGTCGTTGTCGATGAAGCCGTTCTCGCACAGGCGGTAGTTGATGCCGCGCGCGGCGGCTCGGTTCGGGTTCGCGAGGTCGGAACGGCGCACCAGCTTCTCGGAGCGCCCGGGCATGAACGCCGCCAGCTTGTCGGCCAGCGCATTGTCGTACTCGTCAGGCTCAAAGCCCTCCTTGATGATGACGTGCGCGCCGTGGGCCGTGGCGATGCCGCTGGCGTCCATGTGCAGCTCCACCACTGGCGCGTCGGTGCTCAGGCGGTTAAGCCCGCCGTCGGCGTACCAGTTGCGGGACGTATCGCCCAGCTCGACCTCGGAACCGCCCAGTTCCTTGATTCGCTGGCCCAGGGCGCGAACGCGCTCGGCCTCGGTATAGCCGCCTGCGCAGCAGCCGGGGTCGCCAGCGCCGTGGCCGCAGATGATGAACAGTTTAGCCATTGCCTACTCCTTCCCGCCTACGGTCACGCCCAGCAGGGCGTCGAGCCACTTGGATGTGATGCCTACCGACTTGAACAGCGTGTAGGCCGCCTGCACGCCGCCTACCACGGCGAAGGCGCACGTGACCCATGCGCCCGGGTCTGCGGGCACGCCGCCCACGAAGCCGGTCACGACGCCCGCCAGGAGCGAGCAGCCCAGCGCCAGGATGCGCGCGGCCTTGCCGGTCATGGCCTCGGTCTTGATCAGCTGCACCGCGAACGGCACGGCGAAAGACAGCACGATGGCTGCGATTGCTTGCATTTCTGTCATTTCGGATTCCTTTCTATCGAGCCGATTCCTTGTAGAGCAGGTCAACGCGGTCGGCGATGTGGTCGACCTTCGCCGCCATGCCCTGGCTGCGCGCCTGGCTGTTCGCCAGGTCGGCGTGCAGCACCTCGTTGGAGGTCACGACGGACTCCATGAGCGCCTTCATAGCCTCCATCAGTGCGTTGCTGCGCTCCATCTGCGCGGCGATGCGGCCCTCCATCTGGCTGCGCTCGCGGTCGCGCTGCGCCCGCTCGTTCACCTCGTCCTGCTTTCGCTCTTCGCGCTTGAGGTCGATGTTCGCCTTGCGCTCGTTCTGGGCCTTGAACTCTTCGAGGAACTGCTTGCCGAAGTACAGGACCACTAGGACGAGCAGCGCGCCGAAAAGCGACCCGGGGCCGTACGGCGCGAAGATTTCCAGCACGTCGGTCATTCGTTTTCTCACCTCCTCGAATCGCTGCCGCGATTGTCCGCGAGGTGTCGCCGGGCAAAAGAAAAGCGCCCCCGAAGGGGCGCTCGCTACTCCTGCGGCGCTTCCGGCTGGTCGGGCTCCATGGCTTCCAGCTCGTTGATGCGGTCGCGCCACGTCTGGCGCTGCGAGATGATCTCGGCCACCTCCTTGGCAGCTGCGGCGATGGCCGAGAGCAGGTCGGTGATGGACGATGCGGAGAAGATGCGCTCCACCGCCTTCATGACCTTGTAGTCGCTCTGCTCAAGCTGCTGTTTGTAGCCGTTGATCTCCCCGGCGATTTCCTGTTCCGTCATGGGTCGCTCCTTCCGTTGCTAGGGTAGGGGCATGTTCCCATCCGTGTCGCCTCCAGGTTTGGATTGCATTGAGCAACCCCCCCCCGCGGGATTTCCGAACAGGCTGCGGTAGAGCGCGTCCATGGCCCGCACGCTGCGGTGCGCGTCCAGCCGCTTCATGCCTCCGCGCCAGCTCTGGTAGCTCTGCTCCACCTGCTCGGGGGTCATGATGCCATCGGCGACCATGCGGGCCATCTTCTTGAGCTTGCGGCGCTCCCGCGTTATGGAGTCTCGGCACGGCTTCACGACTATGCGGCCCGTCTCCGTGTAGAAGATGCGCTTCTTCAGCCACGTGAACCCGCGCGTGAGCTTCACCACGCGCGTCTTGCGCGGGTTCAGCTCGATGCCCAGCTCGGCGCATTTGCCCTCTATCAGCAGCAGGCACACCTGCAAGTAGTCCTTGGACTCGTGTATCAGGTAGAAGTCGTCCATGTAGCGCCCGTAAGACTCGGGGCGCAGCATCTCGGTCACATAGTGGTCGATGCGGTTGGGGTGGGCCACGGCGCATATCTGGTTCGGCTCGCTGCCCAGCCCCAGGCCCACATCGCCCTGCGCGTCTATCAGGCGGTGCTCCAAGGCGACCACGCGCGGATCTAGCAGCGCGGAGGCCACCTGGTCTTTGACGGGTTGGTGCGCTATGCGCGCGAAGTAGTCGGAGAAGTCGCCCAGGAGGATGTAGCCCTCGCGGCCGTGCCGCCTCCAGTGGTCGGCCAGGTGGCGCTTGAGCAGCTTCAGGGCGTAGTCGGTGCCGCGCCCCTTGATGTTCGCGGAGTTGGCGGCTATGAGAGTGGGGACTATGGCGGGAACGAGCGCGTTTTGTGCCAGGGACTTCTGTACCACGCGCTCGGGGAAGTGTACGGCGCTGATATGGCGCAGCTTTCCGCGCTCCCACAGGTCGAACCGTATGAAGCCCCGGCATATGTCGCGCCCCTCCAAAAGGTCGCGGCGGGACAGGACGGCGTTGCGCAGGTAGCTTTTCATGTATCGCTGCGTGGATGCCTTCCACATCACGCCGCGCGCGGCCTGCTTCGATGCCTTGCACAGGCTGTTGAGGTCGGCCACGGTCTCAAGCGTGCACGCCTTGACGCGCTCGGCCTTTGCCTTGGCCCGCTTCTCCTCGCGGCGCTTGCGGCGTGCGGCCCTTCTTTGCTCTGAGTTCATAGAGAGCACCCCGCACGGCTTGCAATGTGGCTCTGACAGCCGCTTGAGGTATGGCCATGAAACGCGGCGAAGCCACGGAGCGCCGCGCCATGCAAGCAGCGTCCGGCCACCCTCGCGGGGTGCGTATTTACGGGCGCATGCCCGACGGTCGCGCCTTCCTTCCTCTTCGCGCTCTGCTTTCGGCTCTGGGGCCTACTCGGTCTGGCAATAAGGGAATCCGGGGCGGGGGCGAACCCAGACGCCCGTCGCCGAGGTGTAGTAGGCATTGCCGTTGTTGTTGACATAGCACACGTTGGACGCGGAGCCCGACGCAACGGAACGCAGCCACCAATTGTACCGATAAACAAGGCGCGACCGCCGTCCATTATAGCGAACGCAGGCGCTCTAGCTCGGCCTCGGCCTCGGCTATGCGCTCCTCGGTGGACTTCTTGCCGGTGACGCGCACGTTCTTGCGCGCGCCCTTCAGCAGCTTGATCTCCTCCTCGACCATGGCCGCCAGCTCCTCGAAGCGGTTGGCGTTCACGGGCAGGCCGATATCCATGAGGCACTGCATGTCCAGCATAAGCTGCTCGCAGTCCGCTATGGCCAGCGTCAGGTAGCGTTTCCTCTCCAGCGCGTTGAACGAGCTGTTGGGATAGAAGCAGTCGGCGCGGTTGACGTTGTACACGATGCTGCGCGCCGTCTCCACGGTCGGCACCGCGTTCAGCAGCCTGTAGGCCTTGGGCACTACTGAGGAGGACGCCATCAGCTTATTAACCTCCACGCGGATGGCGATGGCCTGTGTGAAGAACTTGTACTCGGACACCTCGCGGTTGCGCTGGTAGACGCCGCTCACGTGCACCTCCTGGGGAAACTGGCGAAAAAAACGGCCCGCTTCGCGGGCAGGAGGCGACCGCGCAAGGCGGTCGCCTAAAAGCAGAGTATAGAGCACTCGGCTGGCTAGCCGACGAGGAAGCCGGGGCGGGGGCGAACCCAGACGCCCGTCGCCGAGGCGCAGTAGGCATTGCCGTCGCTGCTGACATAGCACACGTTGGACGCGGAGCCCGACGCAACGGAACGCAGCCACCAAGGGCACCGATTTCCGTTGACTCGGTGCGCCGTGTCTCGGAACAGGTCAAACTGGCAGTCGAAGCCCACGCTGTAGCCCTTGGTGCCCCACACTGGGCAGCCGTACACCTCCATCTCGGACAGCGAGAACACCTTGCCGATATCCTGCCAGCTCCACGAGTTGGAGTCGTTGAGCGCGCCGCTGGCGCTGTAACGCTCCTCAAGCAGGACGCGCTGGGTCAGCAGGTACTTGGTCAGGCTCTCGGGCAGGCACGCCTCGAAGGCCGTCTCCCACGCCTTGAGGTTGCTGTTGGGGTAGGGGCATTTCTGGTCGGCGGTGCCCTGGTTCGTGTTGGTCGTGTTCCACATCAGGAAGCTGTCGTTGGCAACGCCGGTCACGGTCTTGGCCACGGCGATGGGCGCGGAGGCCACGAACGCGATATGGTGTCCCTTGCTGTTGTCGCCGCAGTAAAGGTACGGGTCGATGTGGGCAAGCAGGGACCGCACAGATTGCTGTGTGGTGACGGCGGATGCGCTCACAAGCGGCACGTCCAGGTAGTCGCCCACGCGCAGGCCTGCGAAGTTCGCGGCGGCGATGCGCTTATGCAGCGCGTCGTACACGCTGCCGCTGCCGATCTCTCCCGCCAGGATGGTGGCGATGTTCCGCCCGCCGTACTTGCCGATTTGGCCCTGGCGGTTGTACTCGGCGTTGTTGAGCGCCGTCTGCGCGTTGCTGCGCGCGGTATCGTCGATGACCTCGTAGCCGATGCCGCCCACCGACAGGGTTTTCGCTTGTGCCATTTCGTTGCCTTTCTACTTGAGGTTGAGGGTTGTGCCGGACGCCGTGCAGGTGCTCCCGAACGTGATGGTGCTGCCAGATGCACTGGCCTTGGAGGCGGGGCAGTACACGGTGCCGTCGTCGTAGATGAACGCGTCCGTGGCGTCGGCCAGCTTGCCGTACAGGTCGGCTATCTGCTGCTTCTGCTTGGCCATGTCCGAGCTGCCCGCGCTGCCCTGCGCCACGCTGTTGGCTATCTGCAGGGCGACGTTTGCCGCCGCGTCGGCGTTCGAGGCCGCGCCGTTTGCCGCAGCCGTGGCGGCTTGCGAGGCCGTCTTCAGCTGCGACGCCTCGGTCACGCGGTCGCTTTCCGCCGTGGCTCGCTTCTTCTCGGCCTCTGCGCGCTTGGTTTCGGCGGTCTGGCGTGCCTTCTCGTTCGTGGCGCGCTGGTTTTCCGCGCTCGCGCGGGAGGCCTCGGCCTTCTGCATCTGCGCGTTCAGCGCGCTCACGTCGGCTAGCTGCCCTTCGAGGTTCGCGATGATCGCCTCCACCGCATCGACGTACGGGCCGGATATCTCGCCCGACGCGCTCGCCGAGGGCAGCACGTTCACCAGGACGTTCTCGGTGGTGGCGTCCAGCCCTGCCGCGTTCCGCACGCGCACGTAGCACACCTTGAGCAGCCCGGCCACGCCGAAGACGGCGGGGTCGACCGTCACGGTGGCCACGTTGTCGCTGATGCCAGTGAACTGCTGCTCCACGTAGGTGTGGTCGGGCTTCGCAGCCATGAGGTGCACCTTGCAGCCCGTCAGGGCCGCCTTCTTGTCGCCGTCGTAGATGGCGGCCTTCAGGACCTCGGCGCTGTCGCCCTGGTGCACGGTGATGACGGGCGGCGCTATGTTGGTCTTCTTGAGGTTGAGCGTAAGCTCGTGCGTTGCCATGCCTCACTCCTTTCCTTCGGCCGCAAGTGTCCGCGATATGTCGCCGGGCTGCGCTCTGTGGACCCCGCATATCTCCTCGTCGGTGAGCGCCGAGAAGTCCACGGCGTTGGCCTCGCCGCCTTCCGCGTCCATGACGGCCACGGGGCTGGACACGAGCGTGAAGCCGCCCTTGCCGTCGAACTCGAACACGTCTTCCGATTCCACGATGGCCCGCGCCGTGGCCGGGTCGCTGATGCACTCGAACACCGGAAGCGCCTCGGGCGGCTTCGGCGCGCCGTCGAGCGCCTGCGGCGCTTCGGGCTGCTGCACAAGGTGGTAGAACATTCCGTTTCCTCTCTCGCTGGTCTAGTTTCCCGTGATGCTGCTCATGCCGGTGATGATTCCGTTCACCACGTTGATGGTGCCCCACTTCCAGTTGTTGCCGTTGTTGGTGATGCACCCGATGAACTGCGTGGAGCCCGTGTACCCGTAGGTGCCGCCGCTGCTCGGACTGGTTCCTATGGCGAACTTCGGGGCGAGTATCCTGGCGGTGCCCGACGACCCAATGTCTGCGCGGCTGCTATCCAGGTACACGTAGTTGTTGGAGTTCTCCTGCAGCTTCACGTACGCCGAGCCGCCCGCGTTGCTGTTGCCGCTCTTCATGTACAGCTGCTCGTCGGGATGGCTCATGTAGCCCGCGTAGTAGGGGGTCGTCAGCCACGTCTGGCGGTAGTAGCGGTTGACTGCCAGGAAGCCGTAGCCGCAGGTGGATATGCCCACGCCGTCGGTCGAGCTCGCCGTGGGGCTGTCCTTCGCGTGGACGGCCTCGATGGTGCAGTACTCGGTCGAGCCGTTCACGAACGACGCTCCCGGGTGGTTGTTCGTCGTCGTGCCGGTGGTGATGTAGTTGGTTGACGACGTGCCGACCATGTTGCAGCGGAACATGGAGGTGCTGCCCACCAGCACGGTGCCCGCGATGATGGAGCCGTTCTTGTCGTATATCTGGAAGCCGTTGGTGGCGTTGATATAGACCCTGTTGCCGTTGCTGTCGGTCATGAAGATAGAGCCGTCGCGCAGGTAGAAGGCCCCGCTGTCGAGGTCCCAGTACGAGTTCCCGCCTTTGATGCGGCCCGTGGTCAGCTCGTCGGCGGTCACGCCGTCGCCGGTTATGGCCGTGCGCCACTTCCACGCGCCGCTGGAGTACTTGGAGTTGGCCACGCCGATGATTCCGCCGCCTATCTTGACGCACTTGGTGGCGCTCTCGGGCTTTTTGTCGTACACCAGGATGCCTTGGCCGGGCTCCTCGTACACCCAGCCGCCCGTGGTGTTCACCTCGCTGTTGAGCATGTCAACGATCTTCTTGCGGATATCCGTCGGCAGCTGGTCGAGCTGTTTCTGCAGCCCATCCACCTCGCCCTCGGCGCTCGTCAGCCGTTCGTCCAGCTTGCCCGTGACGCCTTCCAGGTACTCCTTGTTGGCCTCGTCTATCTGCTTGAGCACGCTCTCGCTTTGCTCTATCGACGTGTCGGTGTACAGGCGCAGCACCTCGTCCAGGTCCAGGTTGCCGTCGTCGGAGTACTTCTTCAGCGCCTCCTCCAGCGTGGTGTCCCCGTTGTCGGCGTACTCCTTGAGGGCCTTGTCCAGCTCGTCCCTTATCTGGTCGGTGTAGTCCTGGGCGGCGCCGCCGACCTCCTTGGCGTACGCCTTCTGGCGCTCCTCGGCGGCCGCCAGGCTCTCGCCCCATTTGCCGGTCGATGCCTTGTTCGAGGCGTTCACGGCCTCGGTCACGGTCGCCCGGATGGTCGAGGCGGTGGACTTGGTGGCCGACTTCTGCGCGGCCATCAGCTCGGCGACCGTCTGGTAGTTGCCGAACGTGTAGGTGACCTCGCCGGGGCGCAGCTGGTCCTCCACCACCTTGGTGATGCGCGTGCGCACGCGCAGCGGCGGGTCGTACACCTTGTCCACCACGGTCACCAGGTCGCCCTCGTCCGCGCCCTCGAAGCCCTCGCCGGCGCGCGCAAGCGCCACGGCGTCCGCAGTGTAGGACACGGTGGGCACGCACGACTTCGCCAGCTGCGCCTCGGTGAGCTTCTTCAGCTCGGCGGCGTCCTCGCAGTCGGAGAACTCCACGTCGCCGAACACGTGCGCCTTGCCGCCCTTGCCGTCGGGCCGTCCCCAGCGCGCCAGCGCGTCGGCCGACCCCACCCAGTTCTGCCCGCCGTTCACGTCGCCGAAGGTCAGCTTGCGGTCGTAGCCGCCCGTCAGGTTGCCGTCCTCGTCGGCGGTCTGCAGGGACTTGCCGTAGCCGTACAGGGCGGTACACACGTTGCCCTCGTCCACGCTGCGCTTGACGCTCACGAGGTCCTTGGCGTAGGTGAAACGCTTGCCGTTGTCCTCGCCGACCTGCTTGGCCATGCACACGCGGCGTGCGGTCACCTTGGTGCCGCTCACCTGGATTTCGAACGACAGCTCGCCGCCCCAAGTGTCTGCCACGTCGTGGATGGCCGCCCATGCGTTGGTGTGGTAGAAGTTCGTGCCGGCCTGCCCGAGGTCGGCCACGGTTCCGACCTGCCAGCGCGAGGAGGACAGCGCCGAGGCCAGCGCGGCGTAGGCGCTCACGTCGTAGGGGCGCTTGTCTTCCAGGTAGTCGCCCAGGAGCTCGATTTGCGCCGAGGTCGGGCAGTAGTACGTGTAGAGGATGCCCGCGCTTGCGCGCTCCTCCTCCACGCCGTCCACGATGTTCTCGTGCCAGCGGCCCTTGAGGTCGCGCCACACTAGGCGGTCGCCCTTGTCCAGGCGCGCCAGCGTTGTGATGCTCAGGGCGTTCTCGCCGTTGACCTCGCGCGTGTCCTCGCACTCGAACAGCGTCTTGATGGGCCCCTTGTACGCCTCCCAGCGGTCGCATGCCCACAGAATCATCAGCCCACGTACCTTTCCGTCCACTGTACCGTCGCGGTGCCGCTGGACAGCTTGAGGCTGTTGGCCCCCGGCTCCAGCGGGAAGAAGTCACTCTCGAAGGTCACGGGCGCGGGGCTGCCGTCCACCGTGGCCTGCGGGGCGGCCATGTCGATGACCACCGCGCTCGATGCCGTCACCGCCTTGTCGATCTGCACGAACTCGCCCGTGCCCATGTTCGTCAGCCGCAGCGCCGACGTGCTGCCGCCGGGCCTGACGGTCACGGTGGGGTAGGTGCGGAACGTCCCGCCCACCTGCACGCCCGAGGTGCCCGACACGGTTGCGCGCCCCTCGGCCCCGTAGGCCACGGGGTCGTATGCCGTGAACGTCAGCGTGGCCTCGCCGGTGTGCCACAACGTGTCGAGCGCGCCCGGCGAGGTCAGCACGGCCATGTAGCGCAGGCCCAGGTGCCTCTCGTCGTCCAGCCACAGCTCGGCCTCCTTGAGGCACAGCAGGCGCGAGGCCATGAGGCGGCGAAGGGCCGCCATATCGTCGGCGGGGCGTGCCCTCCAGGCCGCCGCCACGTCTATCGTCAGGGGTTTCAGCTCTGCGCGCATGAAGCGCGAGCCGGGCTGCCCGGGCACGTCGCGCGTGGCGATTTCGTACTCGGGCAGCAGCGAGCGGGTCACGAGCCGGGTGTCGAACCACGGCGCGAAGTCGAAGCCGTTGTATATCATGCGAAGCACTCCTGCCGTTTGATTTCCTTGGCTATCTGGCGGGAGATTTTCTCGATGTCGGCCTCCTCCCGCACGGTCGCGTACAGGTTGATTGTCACGTTCGTGTCGCCATGGGCCGCGCCGCCCTTGCCGTCGAGCAGCTTGGCGATGCCCTCGGCCAGCGGGCGCGCGCCGCGCTCGTTGAACGGCACCACGCCCTCGGGGCCCGCCTCGCCGACGCCGATGACGCTGGGGCCGTTGAACACGCCGCCCTTGGCGTACCAGTCGATGCCGAAGTGCGGCACGCTCGGCGGGGCGATGCTGAAGCTGCCGGAGATGGACAGGTGCGGCAGCTTCAGGTGGGGCAGCGACCACGAGAAGTTGAAGAACCCCTTGATGGAGTCGATGACATTGCGCACGGTGTCGCGGGCGTTCTGCATCGGCGTCTCGATGGCGCTCTTGATGGAGTTCCACACGCTGCTCACGGTGTCCTTGGCGGCGTTGAACACGCTGGAGATGGTGTCGCGGATGCCGTTCACGATGCTGGATATGGTGGAGCTGATGCCGTCCCACACGCTCGACGCCGTGCTGCTCACGGCCCCCCATATGGAGTCCCACACCGCCTGAATTGCCGACAGCACCGCCGATATGGTGGAGCTGATGGCATTGATGGCCGCGCCTATCGCCGAGCTGATGGCATCCCATATGCTGGAGGCGGTGGAGCTCACCGCGCCCCACACCGTGTCCCACACGCCCTGGATGACCCCAAGGGCCGCGCCTATCACGTCGCTGACGTACTGGATGTACGCGCTCACCGCGCCGTAGATGGCCTCCCATATGGCGCTGGCGGTGCCGCTGATGCCTTCCCACGTCGCGCCCCACCATTCGGAGAGCGCCGTCACCACGTCGGTGATGACCTGGCTCACCGCGTCGATGTAGCCTCCCACCGCGCCGCAGATTGCGTCCCATGCCGCCGTCAGCTGCTCGCCGAAGTTCTCCCAGATGAAGTTCCAGGGTATGAGCAGCATCTCGATGGCCAGGTTCAGAATCTCGCCCAGCAGCATCACGGCGACCTGCACCACGTTGCAGATGCCGTCCCAGATGGACGAGGCGGTATCGGCCAGGCCTTGGAAGAACCCGGCTATGGCGTCGATGGCCCCCTGCACCGTGGAGCAGATGCCGTCCCACACGCCGCCCAGCTTCTCGCCGAGCTGCGAGAAGAACTCGCCGACGCTTTGGGCCACGTCGCCCGCCACCTGGGTGGCAACCTCGAACGCGGCGCACACGGCATCCCACACGGCGGTCACCGCGTCGCGGAACTCCTCACAGTTGTTCCACAGCAGCACCACGGCGGCGATGATGGCCGCTATGGCCGCTACCACGGGGTGAGCGGCTATGAGCCCCAGCGCGCCGGTGCCCAGCTTGCCGACCACCTGGAAGGCCGCTCCGATTTTCGGCACGGTGTCCACGACGGTGCCGACCGTCGACAGCGCGGGGCCTATGGCGGCCGCTATCGTGGCGATCGCCAGCACGGCGGTCTGGCCGCCCTCGCCGATGCCGGCGAACCACTCGGAGAACGACTTGACGACACCCGCCACGTTGGTGGCGATGTTGAGCAGCGGCTCGCCAAGCGGCTCGATGGAGCCCTGCAGCTCGCGCATGGCCTCCTGCGATTTCACGGCGAAGCTGTCGGAGGCGGCCTCCTGGGCCTGCTGCGCAGCGCCCGCCACGTCGCCGAAGCTGTCCTGCACGCCAGCCAGGGACTCGATCATGCCCATGGCATTGTCCTCGCCCAGCGAGGACCACAGGGTGGAGGCCAGCGCGGCCTTGTCGTACTCGTTTGGCATCTGTGTGAGGTCGCCCAGCACCGCCTGCAGCATGTCCTCGGCGGTGGCGCTGCCGTTCTTGAAGTTCTCGAAGACCTCCTGCGTGCCCTCGCTGAACGAGCCGATGGATTCCTCCATGCGGCCGTCGGACAGCGCCGTCAGGAACTCGTTGAGGTAGTCGCCCACCTTGTCCAGGTTGTACGCGCCGTTGGACGTGCCCGCTTCGAGCAGCGAGAAGTACTCGCTGGCGCTCATTCCCGCCTCGCCCCATCGCACGGAGTATTCGCTCAGGTTGTCGCCCAGCTCGTCGGTGTAGTTCAGGCCGCGCTGCATGCCCGCCGTCAGCAGGTCGCTGGCCTCGGTGGCGGACAGCCCGAAGCCCTCCATGAGGGCGTTGGTGCCGCGTATGGACTCGTTCACGTCTGCGCCGAAGGTGTCCGACAGCATGAGTGCGTTGGTGGTGACGGTCTGCAGGTCCTCGTCGGACACGTCGCGAAGGGTGGACTTGCACTGGATCAGCGCATCGTTGACCTCGTCCAGGGACTGGCCCCAGCCACCCTCGTATATGCGCTTGCCTATGCCGCTGAAACGCTCGGCCTCCTCGCCGGACACGCCGAACGCGGCGGCTATGCGGGCGTTGGCCTGCTCGTAGTCGCTGGCCACGCCGAATACGGCCTTGCCGGCGGCCACCACGGGCGCGGTCAGCGTCACCGTGGCGGCCGTGCCGGCCTTCTTGAACGAGGACGACAGCTTCGCGGCCTTCTCGTCGCCCTCGGTTATGTTCTTCCAGGAGATGCCCTGGAGGTCGCGCTCCAGGGCCTTGATGTTCTTGGATACGTCAACGGTGTCGAGCACCGCTTTGATGATGACGTTGCCGTCCATGCTCACCTCGTCGCTCTCTTGAGCGCGGCGAACACATCGCGCATCGCCGCGTCGCTTCCTTCCTCAGAGCCGTGTGAGCTGCGGCCTTTGCCGAGTTCGAATGCCTTGTGGGCGGCGTTCCAGGCCTCGACCTCCTGCCTGTTGTATTTGGTTGGCTTCGGCTTGGTCGCCGGGTTGCGGTAGTGGATGGCCGCGCCGAGCGGCGTGTCCTGCGGGCAGCCGCCCACGAGTGCCACGAACTCGGCAAAGCTGATTCGACCGCGCACCTCGTCCCACTCGATGCCGTAGGCCTGGCGGAAGCTGGTGCGTATGCGCGCCGCGTCCTCCTCCAAGTCCCACAGCGGGGTCTCGTGCGGGCGGTCGCCGGTCAGGTCGAGTCCGCACATGTCCCATACCGCCGCGTCGCGCATCCGCACGAACTCGGCGGCGTCGTAGTCGCATGCGCACCACGCGTCCGCCCAGTCCACGAAGAACAGCGCCAGGAACTCGTCCCGGCGCTGGTCGTCGGACTTGCCCTCGTCGGTCAGCACCTCGATGACGCGGATGATCGTGAGCGCGTCGTCGCGCACCAGCACCTCCTCGCCGTTCCACGGGTAGCGCGTGGCGCTCGTGCCGTCGGGCAGCCGCACCCGTTCGGCCGTGAGCGCGGCTGTCAGCATTACTTGCCGCCCTTCTTCTTGCGCTTGGCCTTGGCGCGGCGCTGGGCGCGGTTGAGCGCCTGGACCTGATCGGCGCGCTCGCTGTATGCAAGGCCGCACGCCATCAGCTGCTCGCTGGTCGCGTGGCGCGCCAACATGTTGAGGAACGTGGCGAAGACCTCGCCCAGGATGCGGATGTTCTCCTCGGGCGCGATGGGGCCCTCGTCGCCGCCCATCCACGCGAGCAGCTGCTCCCAGCCCTCGGTGCCGATGAACGCCGAGATGGTGCGCTTCATGAGGCGGGCCTGCGCGGCGTTGGCCTCGGCCGCCTTCTCGGGGGTGTCGGCCTCGCGAGCCATCTGCTCGTTGGCCTGCGCGCGGTCGATGGCGTTGCCGACCTTGGCCAGGTACTCCTCGATGTGCTTGTCGTCGAACCACACGCGGAAGCGCGGCGTGTCGGGGTTCTCCTCGGGGTCCTCGAAGAACACGTCCTCGTACGCGCGGATGTTTTTCAGAAGTTCCATTTGTTGCCCCTTTCGTGAGCGGTGAGCGTCGGGCATAGAAAAGGGGCGCGGGCCGCTCACTAGCCCGCGCCCCCATGTCCAGGAGGTTATGTCTGGTGTCGCCTGCGGCTACTTCGCCGCCACGGTGACCTTCACCTGCGTGCAGATGCTCGGCTTGGACGCGCAGCGCACGGTGATGACCGCCTCGCCTGCGGCCACGCCCGTCACGTTGCCGTCGCTGTCGACGGTGGCCACGTCGGTGTTGCCCGATGCGAAGAAGCACTTGGCGTTCGCCTCGGCGGGCGTGACGGTCGGCGCGAGCTTCATGGACTTGCCCACGGCCGGGCCGGTCGGCGCGGTGCAGGTGACGCCCGTGGGCTGCTTGAGCTTGTTGGCGGGGATGTAGCGCATAGCGCCAGCGCCCGAGATTGTGCAGGAGAACGCGCCGGGGTCGGACGCCGCGCCCTGCTGCGAGCCGACGGTCAGGCCCAGGTAGGTGCAGTCGCCCTCCACCACGTCGCCGTTGGGGTCGGTGTGGCGGAAGTGGCCCGTGCGGCCCTCGCCGGTCTCAAGCGCCAGGCTGGCAACGAAGTCCTGCGCGGGGTCGCCGTAGCAGCGGTCGCCTGTGACCTCGTACTGCGGCTGCACGCTCTTCACCTTGTCGGTGGGAGTGCCGTAGCCGTCGTAGTAGTCCTTGGTCTCGGTGGTCTCGTTGGTGGTCGGCTTCACCTCGGTGATGCCGCGCGAGAAGATGGCCCACGTGGGGCTGGCCGCGTCTGGCGTGGTGTCGATCTCCAGCGCGCTCATGTAGTTGGGCGCGAAGCCCAGGTCTTGGTTCTTTGCCATCGTTATCCCTTCTCTATGGTTATGGTCGCTTTGATTCGGAACTCCCACAGGTACGGCCCGCCCTCCGACGGCGTTATCTCCTGCGGCTCTGTGTACAGCGCCGCGCTGGTGAAGCCGTAGGAGTCGGTGGGCGAGGACAGGTCGGCCCCATCCAGCGCGTCGGCCAGGTCGTAGGCGTCGCCCATGGCCTTGGCCTCGGAGGTGTCCTTCACGATGACCTGCAGCACGTATCCCACGCGGCGGGTGCCGTCCATGTGGCGCACCGCGTCGGTGGTGGGCATGGGCCGCAGCACCACCGCGTCGTCGTGGCCGCGCGAGGCGGCCAGGCGGGTGAGGAGCACCGGGCCGTAGCCCAGGGCCTCTATGGCGGTCTTCGCCGCCTCCATTACGTCCGGGGCCATGTCACGCCCCCTCGGTCAGGAGGTCGACGGCCAGGCGCTCCCAGTCCTCGCCGTGCGCTTCCTTCGCGGCCTTCGGCCAGTCGGCCTTGGCCCTCGGGTTCTTGCCGTGCTTGATGGAGCTGTCGGGCAGGTCGCGCACGTAGGCGGCGTAGTCGGCGTCCCATATGACGAGGCCCTGCCTGAAGTCGGAGGCGGCCTGCATGGAGTTGTGCATGCGCTTGGTGTCCTCTGGCGTGAACGCGTTCATGTCCTCGGCCACGCTCATGGCGAACTTCACCTGCTTGGCCTCCAGCTCCTTCGCGCTGAAACGCTTCATGAGCTTGGTCAGGTCGACCGTAACTGCTGCGGGCATGGCTACCTCACCTCCAGTTCCCAGTGGTGGGGACGGGTGCCGAACGCGCGGCGGGGCGTGCACCTCGCCACGTTCATCCACTCGCCCCCGTCGATACTCACGCGGCTGCCCACGGGCACGTCGAACATGCCGGGGCTGTCCGCGCCGTCTGCTATCACGAGGCCCTGCGCGCCGTCGCCCAGGGCGTACTCGCGCACGAGCCACGCCGAGACGGGCTCGAAGCGCACGCGGCGCACCTCGACGGGCTGCTCGAACTCGCCGCCGTAGCCGCCCTCCCTGGGCACCTTGACGAACATGGTGGAGGGCCGCGCCGAGCGCGGCACCCGCATCATCTGGTACCCCCGATGCCCGCGTAGAGTAGCGGCGTTCCAAGCAGCTCGCGGCGGACGGCGGCCTCCATGTCGCTGCGGTAGGTGCTGGCCCCTTCGGTACCGGGGTTCCACGAGAACGAGCCGACGGTGAAGCCGCCGCCCTCCATGATGCCGCCCGAGCATCCGTATGCGGCGTCGACCTCGCAGGCCGCCATGACCGCGCGCGCCCACTCCTCGGAGCCGTCCGGCTCGTTGGGGAAGATCAGGTCGCGCACGGCTGCCGTGGCGTGGGGGAGCGCCGCCTTGAACTCCTCGGCGGACAGCTCCCCGCGCCCGGCTGCCAGGTAGTCCTCGTGGGTCGGGGCTCTAGTTTCCATCGTCCTCGGCCGCCTCGGGCTTTTCCGCCTTGCCCTTGGCGGGCTGCTCGTCTGCGGCCTTCGCCTCGGGCTTTTCCGCCTTGCCCTTGGCGGGCTTGGCCTTCTTCGGGGCCTCCTTCTCGAAGGCCAGTCCAACGGTGCGCATGTCGCGCCTCCTTCCTACGCGGCCTTCATGCCTGCGGTGATGTAGTGCGCCAGGTTCTCGCGCACGCCGCACACGCCGTACTTGCGGTACTTGAACAGGTGGCCGAAGCCCTGCTGGTTGTCCTCGGCGTCGATGACCTTGCCGTGCGCGAAGTTCCAGCGCAGCACCACGGCGTCCTTGTGGACGATGAGGAAGTTCATGTCCACCGCGCCGGTGCCCTTCTTGTAGTGGCCGATCTCCTCGTCCTTGGTGGTTCCGTCCAAAAGGTCGATGGCGCTGTAGAAGCGGGACTGCGGCACCTTCACGATGGAGGAGAAGCCGTCCAGCGCCTCGCGGGACTTGGTGGTGTCCAGGTCCTTCACCATACCCAGCAGAGTGGGGGTGATGAACAGCACGCGGCCCTCTTCCGGCACCTCCTTCTCGTCCATGTCGCACATGGCGGCGTTCAGGCCCTTGAGCATGTCCGCGCCGTCGGCGTAGGTCTTCTGCTCCTTGGTGATGCCGGTGCCTGCGCACAGCGTGGAGAACACGAACGCGTCTCCCTCGGGCACCACCTTGGTGCGGTTGAAGTGCGCGGCGGCGTTGCCGAACGCCAGGTTGAAGGACTGGGCGTCCACTTTCTGGTCGATTTCCAGGATGGTGCCGCGGTCGTAGTTGGCGCTGATGGGCTTCCAAGTCAGGGACGCGCCGCTGTTCTGCGGCAGTCGCCCGTTGGCCTGCACGTCGCCCAGGCCACCCATGGAGTAGACGGGATAGTAGAACTCGCCCAGCTGCTCCATCTGCGCGATGTTGCCC
>JAUUSS010000167.1 GCA_030841765.1 Collinsella aerofaciens
AATGCGGCCCGCGCAGCGTCGAGCCGTTACGCGGTTTGGTAAAACCGCGTAACCCCTACGGCCGCTGGCCCATGCCACCCTCGAGGGTGACGGTCTCGCCGTTCATATACTTAAAGTCGGGACCGCAGAGCTGAACGACAACGCGGCCGATTTCCTTCTCGACGTCGCCGTAGTGGCCCGCCGGCGGCATGTGGACGTTGGCCTTGAACGCCTCGGGATAGGCATCTTGGAAGTTCTCGAGCGCGGCGGTCCAAGCAAGCGGGCAAACGATATTGACGTTGATGCCGTCCTTGCCCCACTCGTTGGCGGCAACGCGAGTCAGACCACGGATGCCCTCCTTGGCGGCGGCATAGCTGCACTGACCATAGTTGCCAAACAGGCCGGCGCCCGAGGCAAAGTTGACCACGGAGCCCTTGGTTTCCTTCAGGTGCGGATAGGCCTTCTGCATGTACCGATAGGTGGCATACAGACCGGAATAAATGGCCAGGTTAAACTGATCCATGGTGTGGTCGGCGATGGTCACACCCGAGGCGCTGGCCTGAGCATTGTTGACGACGGCGTCGATGCGGCCGAACTCCTCAATGGCCTTGTCGATGACGTTCTGGACGACGGCCTCGTTGTCCTGACCAGCCGAGACATCGGCCTGAACAGGCAGAACCTTGACACCGTACTCGGCCTCGAGAGACTCCTTGGCGGCCTCGAGCTTGGCGACGTTGCGGCCAGTGATGACAAGGTTCGCGCCCTCCTTGGCAAATGCGATATCGATGCCGTAGCCGATGGAGCCAGCGGAGCCGTCCTTAAGCGTGGCCTTGCCGCCGCCGGTAACGATCACGGTCTTACCAGTGAAAAGTCCCATATAAAGTCCTTTCAAATCGCGACGGGCCTGCCCGTCGACTGCGCGCATCCAACTTCACGCGCCAAAAGCTGAAATGCAACTTTAGCGGGTTCAAGTGAAAAATAAAGCCCATGGCAGGCGAACGGCGCAACGTCTTTCGGCGAAGGGAATGTCAAGTACAAACTGGATAAAGTGGCCGAGTTTTTGCTATCGACGCGAGCCATCGAACACGTTTTGAAACTTTGCTGCAGCGCGCGGGATGTCGGCGCGAGACTTTATCATAGGGTGACAAACAACGATGAGGAGCACATGCCTATGACAGACGAGCTGGACCCCCAGACTCAACAGCATATTGATGATTCCGCAGACGTCACTGCAGATGCCGACGCTGTGACCTGCGATGATATTGACCTCGACGACCCCATCTTGGACGAAAGCGCTACGGCGGAAACCCCCGGCGCCGAAGATGCCGGCGAGCAAAACGACGATGCGCCCGCTCAGGACGACGACCCCGTACAGGATGCCGCTCCGCAAGCTGCGGGCCCTATCGAGGTTTCTTCGGAAGAAGAGCTCGACGCCGTCATGGACTCCATGATGGATGCCGTCAAAGCGATGAAAGACGCCGTGGCCGACGCTGACGTTGACGCCGAGGAAGAGGAGGCCGCCGAGGCAGCCTCGACCTTCGTACCCGGCGAGACTCCGGTTGCCGACCAGGGCAGCACCATGCCCTCGTTTCTGCAGCTCGAGCATCCCACGATTGGCGCCGATGCGGTCGACCCGCACGCAGCAGGCTTTTCTGTGATCGAAGGCGGTACCGGCAATATCGCCGTGCCGCAGGCTGCCGATGCGGACACTGCCGACACCGCTCGCCCGACTGCCCCGCACTCCCCCGCCGCGAGCCGCGATCTGGGGACCGCTGTCTCGAACACTGCGAACGCCGTGGGCACCTTTATCGCCCAGGGCGCCTCGGCCATGCGCGAGATGAACGCCGCGAAAAAGGCACTTGCCGATGCCCGCGCTCACCTGGCCGAACTTGAGCAGCGCATTGCCGATCAGGCCGAGGAACTCGAGACGCGCCAGGATATCGCAGGCCGCTACGACCAGATCGTCGCCGACCAGCGCCAGGCGATTGCCACGGCCCAAAAGACTGCAGCGGCCGCCGAGATTGACCGTGATGCCCACGCCTCCAAAGCGACAGAGCTCAAGGGTCAGCTCGAACAAATGAAGACAGAAGATGACGCGACTGAGCTCCGTCTGAAGGCCGCGCTCGATGCCGTGGAGGCCCGCGAGACGAGCTCGCGCGAGACCGGCAACCGCCTCGTTCGACGTCTTGAGGATTCCAAGCGCATCCGCGACAAGGTGAAGGCAGAGCGAGACGCCGGCATTGCCGCCGCACAACAAACCGTCGACGCCACGCGCGCCCAGCTCGAGACGCTGCGTCATGAGTATGCCGAGCTGCAACGCAATCCCTCGGCAAATCCCGCCAACTATACGGTGCGCACCAGCGAGCTCTCGATGCAGATTTCCGACACGGCAGATGCCCTGCGTAAAGCCGAAGAAGATGTCCCGCGCATCACCGCCGACCTTGAGCACTCGCTTGCCGCAGCCGAGCAGGCCGTCGAGCAGGCTCAAGCCCCTATCGCCGACGCAAAACGCGCGCACCAAGCCGTGACGACCGAAGCCGATGCCGCGCGCGACGAGCTGCAGACGGCGAAGACCGCCGCCGCGACTCGTCAGCGCGAACTGCGCGAGAAGATCGCCGCGGAGGACAAGGCACGCCGCGAGCAGGAGCAGACCATCGCCAACGCCCAAGCAGATGCCGCACATGCACAGTCGATCATCGAACAGGCGACCGAGGTGCACGACCACCCAGAAATCACTGAGTCGCTTGCAGGATCCTTGGCCCGAGACAAAGCCGAACACGCCGAGACCGAGCAAGAAGTCGACCAGCTCGAGGCCGCCGAAGACGACGTACGAGAGCGCACCCGCGACTCACGCATCAAATTCACCGGCGCCATCGTCTGCATCGTCGCCGCAATCCTGGCGATCATCCTAGTCTGGCTGTTCGCAAGCAAGTAGTCATTGGGGACGTTCTTA
>JAUUSS010000032.1 GCA_030841765.1 Collinsella aerofaciens
CGGCAAGCCCGATAAGAATAATCATGCACAGCAGGAATATCTCGATCTTGAGTGCCTTAACCACTAGACGCCCTCCCTTCAATATCCAAGTGGTCAGAATCGCCCGATTCGTGTCTGGGCAATAAACGCCCCTTACTCCGCAGGGGTAAAGGGAATCATAGCAGAGCGCCCGAACGTTGCTGTAAGACAGCTCTCGTTCGGGCGCTCTGACGGCGCGAATTGCACGCCGGAATCAATTATCGGTAACGGCCGTTACTCGCCGTCGATGTCGGTCGCGACGGCCTCCTCAATAGCCTCGACGCCTTCGACCGACAGATCTTCTTCGCCGTGGCAGAACTTCTTATCGACCCAGCCGGTCAGAATCGGGGCCATGATTGCCGTGATGATGACGGCAGTGGCGATCTGCGCATACGCGGTGGGCGCAAGCTCGGCATAGCGCGGAGCGACCTCGGCGAGGGCGACCGGCGTGGTCATGGCCGTGCCGGCAATGGTGGAACATGCCACAGCCGCCTTACCATTGCCGCCACACAGGCGCTCGAAGGCAAAGGTAATGGGACCGACGATAAAGAGCGTGATGAGGCCCAGCAGGATGCCCGAAATGCCACCGGCGATGAAGCTCGAAAGGCTCATGGACGCACCGAGCTGAAAACCAATTACAGCGATCGCGGGATTGGCGCCGGGAACCAGCAGGTTCTTGATAAACGGGAACAAGTTGCCCAGGACCATGCCGATAACAAGCGGCAGGATGGATCCGATGATGGTGCCGACGGGGATGTTGGCGAGACCCGAAACACCAAGGATGATCATCGTGACGGCGGGGCCGGCCGTAAAGAACAGGATACCGACAGCGCCCTGCTCGGACTCATCGCCGAACTCGCCCATGATGCCCGTATAGAGCGCCATGTTGCAAAACGTAATGCCGCCGATGATGGAAACCGAGCTCAGGCCTAAAAAGTTATCGTTAAAGAAGTACGCGACGCCCAGACCCAGCGCGGCTGCCACTACAAGCTTAGGAATCAGCACGACGATGCCGGTCTTGATGGCGCCCGGCGTGGACTTAAAGCTGATGCCGGCGCCCACGAACAGCAAGATCGCGGCAACGATGGTGTTGGAGCCGCCGCGGCAGGCAGCCGTAAAGAAGCCGCCGACCTCAAAGACCTGCGGGCAGAAGGTATTGAGCAAAAGGCCGACGATCATCGGATAGATCATGATGTCGCCCGGGATGCGCGGTACCTTGAATTTCTTTTGCTCGTTGGCGGTCGCTTCCTGTGCCATGAAACCCCCATTTCCGCTGACACGGAACAAAAGCCCACGTCATGCTTTGCTACAGTAAAGTTTGACCATGGTACCAGAAGAAGCAGACCAGCTCGGTGAGAAATTCGATTCGTCGACCAGGACGGTAAGCGCGCCCTGCTTTTATACAAGACTCAAAACGATATAGAACACGATGCCCGAGACGCAGCACCACAACATTGACTTTGTCTTGATTGCCACCGCCACGACACCGGCAGCCGCAATCCAGGGAACCAAGGCAGGCCAGAGTCCCGCGTCGAACGCGCCGGGGTTCACCAAGTCGTTGGCGACCAGCGCGGCAAAGGCAGCGGGCGGGATATAGCCCAGGGCCTCGGTAATGCGGGGCGACAGGGTCCGCCCGCGCAAGGCGAACGCCGGCGCGATGCGAAAGAACGCGATAGCAGCCCACGACGACAGCCACAGAACCAAGAACTCGTTAGCGGGCATCGCGGGCACCTCTTCCGTCAAATACAGCATCGCACGCCAGCGCAATGGCAATGCCGACCACGACGCTTGCCGGCACGGCAATATTCGCGAGGCCCAAGAACTTGCATACGGCGACGGACACCGCGCCCGAAACCGCCGCGACAACGTTACCGCGCGACAGCCGCTGCGAAAAGAGCAGGCAGATAAAGAGCGAGGTGCAGACAAAGGCTGCAATGGCGGTGGGAACATCGACAACGGCGCCGACGATGGCGCCCATCGTACACGAAACGCCCCATGTTGCGATGAGGATTACGTTGAGCACAAAGGACTCGCGCGGGCCCCAATCCTCCCCTTCAACCAACTTGGCAAGCGAGATGCCATATGCCTCCTCGGTAAGTGTCGCGGCAACAGCCAGCGTCTGACGCTTCGAGGCACCCCTCAGATGCGGTGCGATCGATGCCGAGTAAAGCGCAAAGCGCGAGGAGATGGCGGCGACGCTCGCGACGATCGATGCTGCAGGCACACCCGCCAGCCACAGGTTGCAGATCATAAACTGGCCGCTGCCCGTCACAAACGTACTGCTTAGAGCAAAGACCATCCAGGGCTCCATTCCCGTCTGCCCCATGATCATTCCGCACGGCGCGCCTATTGCAACATAGGTAAGCATCACTGGCCAGACGGTTCTAACGATTTTGAGCACCATACGTTTCTCATCCTGACAAGGTCTCCGAGCCGCATGTAGCGACACGGCAGAATCATCATCCGGCAGCAACCGAGTTCACCTACAATTGCCACCGGATCGAAAGACACAACTTTTTAGGAAGTCATTATGACAGCTATCGATCGAGACCGGGCGCGCGCGGCCTTCAAAAGCTACACCGATGCCTACGACGCCACCAACCCACGCATCGCGCTCAAAATCGAGCATACGTACCACGTGGCCGAGGCATGCGATGCCGTAGCGCGCGAGCAGGGCTGGTCGTCAGAAGATATTGACCTGGCATGGCTTTGCGGCCTGCTACACGATATGGGCCGCTTTGAGCAGCTGCGACGCTGGGACACCTTTAAGGACGCCGAGAGCATGAGCCATGCGGCGCTGGGCATCGAGGTCCTCTTTGGCGAGAATCCCGCCGATGCACCCGCCGTAACGAGCATCCGCGACTTTATCGATGACCCGGCAGAAGATGAGCTCATCCGAGCGAGCATTGCCTATCACAGCGATTTCCGTCTACCCGCGCAGCTCGACGAGCGCACGCGGAGCTTCTGCGATATCGTGCGCGATGGCGACAAGATCGACATTATGCGCACCATCGCCGACAGCACTGTCGCCACTATCCTCAAGGTGGACGAGAAGACGTTTCTCGGCAGCCGTTTCTCGTCGCCGACACTTGCCGCCTTTGACGAGCACCGCTGCGTCGCACGCGATGAGCGCGATGAGCCCGCCGACTTCTTGGTGGGGCTTATCTGCTTTATGTTTGAGCTCGTCTATCCAGCAAGCCGCGCGCTGGCGCGCGAACAGGGCGATATCCACCGCCTGCTCGACGCGCCCTTTGGCATTACGCGCCCCTTTACCGACCCCGCCACGCAGGCAACTTGGAGCCGCCTAAAGGACGAGATGCGCGACTGGCTGGCGCGCGCCTAGCGCTCAAGCTGGGCCAGCAGCTCCTCGACGACCTCGACGGCGTCCCCAACAACCTTGTACTGGGCAGCACCGAAAATGGGGGCATCCGGGTCCTCGTTGATGGCGATGATGCACTCCGCCCCACCGATGCCGGCAAGATGTTGGATGGCGCCCGAAACACCGATACTCACGAGAAGCCTGGGCGAAACCGATACGCCCGTCTGGCCAATCTGGTGGCGATACTCCAGCCAACCCGCCTCCACGACGGGACGCGTGCAACCAAGCTCGGCACCCAGAGCCTCGGCGAGCCTTCGCATCAACGGCAGGTTTTTCTTGGAACCAATGCCGCGACCCACCACGACCAGGCGCTCGGCATTGGCGATCGAGGGCTGCTGTCCCCACTCCTCGGCGGGAATCGAGATCTCGACACGAGCCTTAGCATCATCCGCAAGCGATATCTGGGTGATCGTGCCAGAGCGGCCGTAGTCGAAGTCGGGAGCCTTAAAGATACCGGGGCGCACCGTTGCCATCTGCGGACGGTGGTTGGGGCAAATGATGGTGGCCATCAGGTTGCCGCCAAACGCCGGACGCGTCTGTTGCAGCAGTCCCGTCTCTGTATCCATCGAAAGTACGGTGCAGTCAGCCGTAAGGCCCGCCTGCAAACGCACGGCAACGCCGGGTGCCAGTTCGCGACCAAAAGCGGTCGCACCGTATAGGATGGCCTCGGGTTTGCGTTCGGCTACCAAATCGCAGATCAAGCGGGCGTAGACCTCCGCATCGTTTTGGCGCAGGCGCTCGTCGCGACAGGCCAGGACCTCGTCCGCGCCGGCACAAACCAGATGCTCCAGGTCGCCGAGAGAACCCTCGGGACCCATACCGACCAGTGCCACCAGACGGCAACCGCGCGCATCGGCAAGCTCGCGGCCCTTGCCCATAAGCTCATAGGCAACGGGAGTCACTGTATCGTGCTCGTCGGTCTGAGCGAATACCCAAATGTCTCGATACGCATCAAGGTCCACCGCACCAGCGGCCTCATCACGCTCGATCGAGATAGCGTTGACAGGGCAGGCGTCGACGCACCCACCGCATAGGATGCAGCCGTCGGTTACGTGGGCGCATCGGTTGGGTCGCTCGCCTTCCACTACGATGCCGCCCGAAGCACAGGCGCGAACGCAGCGACCGCAGCCGATACAGGCTTCGCTATCGATAATCAGTCCGCTCATCTACGCCATCCCCTCGATAATCTTGGCAAGTTTTACCGCCTGCTCGGACGCCGTTCCCTCAACGGCCTCGCACGTTTGGTCACGGTCGGGCACAAACGAGCGCACGACCTGTGTCGGCGACCCGGCAAGACCGCAACGCGCGGGGTCGGCGTTCACGTCGGCGGCACTGACCACGCGCACGTCCGCCTCCTCCGCCGCGCGAATACCGGCAATACTCGGCATACGCAACTGGCCAATCTCCTTGGCAGTCGTCATCGCGCACGGCATCTCAAGATACACCGTCTCCTCGCCGGCATCGCATCCGTGAATGAGCGCCAGCGAGCCACAGGTCGTAAAGCCCGCGCTCTGCACGCAACTCACGTCGGTCACGCAGGGAATCTCAAAGGCACCGGCAAGCTCGGGACCAATCTGGGCCGTATCGCCATCCACCGCCATCTTGCCGCAGATGAGCAGGTCGAAGTCCTCGTCGAGCGCCTCGATGCCGCATTTGAGAGCAAAGGTGGTCGCCAGGGTATCGGCACCTGCAAAGGCGCGATCGGTCAGCAGCAGCGCGTCGTCGGCGCCTCGGGCGATGCAGTCGCGCAGCAGCGACTCGGTCGCGGGGATGCCCATCGACACCACCGTCACGCGCACATCCATGCCAAAGCCGATAAAGTCGTCCTTCAGCGCCAGCGCGCATTCCAAAGCGCTCGCATCAAAGGGATTAATGACCGCCTGCTTGCCATCGCGCACGATGGTATTGGTCTTGGGGTCCATCTTGACCTCGGTGCTGCCCGGCACGGCCTTGACGCACACCACCATATGGAAATCGCTCATCTTCACGCGCCCCCTTTCTGGACGAGCTCATCCAAGAGCTTCTCCGAAAACAGGTTGCCGCGACCCAGCTGCCCGTCGGGATCGAGCTGGAGCTTGAGCCGCGCCGACTCGACCATGGCCTCGTGACCGTACATCGTCTCTAAGAAGCCCGCCTTGATCTTGCCGACGCCGTGCTCGGCAGAAACGGCACCGCCCATAGCCGTTACCCCCGCAGCCCACTGGGCAAACAGCTCGCCACCGCGACGGTAGTCCTGCGCATCGCGCGGCAGGATGTTCACATGCAGATGGTTGTTACCGATGTGCCCCCAGGCAGCAGATTCAAGCCCGCTTTCGGCCAGTGTGCGGCGATAGAGGGCCACGACATCGGCAAGGCGTGCATTGGGCACCGACATGTCCGAACCCAGTTTGGTGATGGTGGGATCCGTGCGGCGACGCTCGTCGATAAGCATGTTGACGCTCTCGGGGACCGCATGGCGGAAGAACCGCTGACACTCGCGATCGACCTCGGTGCGCGCGACCCATGTCGCATCGTCGCGGCCACCCGCAAACTCGAGCACCCATCCCAGGTGGTACAGTTCCTCGGTCGCCTGGGCCTCGTCATCGCAGTCGAGCTCCACGTAGACACAGACCTTGGCCTCTTTGTCGAGCGCCGGCAGCGAGGCAAACGCCGTCGACTGCTCGCGCTGGCGACGTAGAATATCCAGGGCGCCAGCGTCGAAGTACTCGATGGCAGCCGCATGGGACAGGACGGGACGCATGGAATCGGTAAAGGACACGGCCTTGTCTTCGCTATCGAAAAAGCAGCTCACACCCCAAACGACCGCAGGCGCCGCCTGCAGGGCAATCTCGAGCTCGGTGATAACGCCGAGCGTGCCGCAAGCACCGATAAAGAGGTCGATGGCGTCCATTTCGTCCGCAACGAAATAGCCTGAGGCATTTTTTGTCTTGGGCATGGTATAGCCGGGAAGATCGAGCTCGAGCGTACGGCCCACTACCGTCACGAGCGACAGGTGGCGGCCCTGGGCAAAAGCCTCGCCGCGCTGAAGCTCAAGCAAATCGCCATCAGCCAGCGCGACGTGGAGTCCCGTGATATGTGGGCGCATGGGACCGTAGGCGTAGCTGCGGGCACCAGAGGCGTTACATGCCGCCATGCCGCCCAGACAGGCAGATGCCTCGGTGGGATCGGTGGGAAAGAACTGCTCGGGGGCCTCTTGGAACTCCTCGTAGGCCTCAAGCGATGCCTGGTCCCAACCAGCAGTCGGCAGCACCTTCTTGCTCAGCTGCTTGCGCAGCTCCGAGAGCACAACGCCCGGCTCCACGCGCAGCAGAAATTGGCCTTGTTCATCGCGGCGAAGGCCCAAGTAGCGATTCATACGGGAAGTATTGAGGATATGCCCGCCGTGGGGCACGGCACCGGCGGCAAGGCCGGTTCGGGCGCCCTGAACCGTTACCGGGACACGCTCGGCATGGAGCTTTTCCAAAATGGCACGGACCTCGTCTTCCGTTGTCGGAAACGAGATGCTCGAGGCCTCGCCCGATGCGCGAGACTCATCGCGACCATACTCTTCGAACTCGTCGGTGAAGGGTTTGATGGTTGCAGACACGCGAACTCCCCCTTTAGCTAACTACAGTGTTTGCAGGGAGATGTTACCGCATCGTTTCGTCGACGTGTTCGAGACCGTCTCCATAATTGGCGATTTTTACGTTCGTGCAATTCGGCGAGCGGCTTGATTTCCTCGGCAGACGATGCTTTTGACACATATGGCCCCGCCGTCGCCGACCGCGCGATTGTCGCTTGAAAAAAGTTGGAGTATTTTTTGCCGCCTTTTACCTGCGGAGACACCAATCCGTCAAGCATTTGGTCAGCAATTGGTCAAGTAGTGGCTGATACCGTCGGCATCGACAGCCAAAACCGACAGAAGTTTTGGCCCCAGAAGCAGGGAGGTTCCCATGGCATATTACTGGCCCCAGTACGGCATCGCCATCGAAGTCGACGACGATCCCCATCTCCTGCCTTTCGACGAAGAGGCATTCCCCGATACGACGGTCTACCACGTTACCACCGATGTGATCTGCGACCCCGAGTCGTTCTCGGCGCTCGCCCACCGCATCGCGCATATCCACGACATCGAGCTCCCTCCCGACTTCGACGAGCTTGTCTACTCACGCCGCCTGATGCTTCACATGCTCTTTGGAGCGAACCCGTCCACCTTTGCGCGCATCTATACCGCCAAGGATGCCGCATGAGCGCGAAGAAGCCACCCCACTTTGCAGGCCTGGGTCGTCGCAAGAAGCTCATCCTTGCCTGTTTGGCCATCGTCTGTGCCCTTGTCGCCGTAGGACTATACGCTTGGCAGTCGCAGCCCGTACCCGAGGCGGGCGCTTCGGTTACGACGGCCGAGGGCAAAACGCGTCAGGAAATCCAAGATGAGCTCGACGCCATCGTCCGCGACAACATGATGACGATTTCGGTCGCACCGATCGCTCGGCTGCAGGAGGACGGCAAGCTGCGCGTCAACGTGCAAAACGTCCAAGACAATAAATTTCCCCAGCGATTCCGCGTCATCCAAAACGACGAGACCATGTACGAATCCGGTGTGGTCGAGACCGGCAAGACAATCGAAACGTGCCCCGCCGGCGACATCAAAGAAGGCGAGGCGTACATCGAGATCCAGGCACTCGATGCAAAGACCCTCGACAGCCACGGCAATCCGACACGTGTCAAGGTACGGGTTGAGCAAACCGAGAACTAGCCTTCCGGCCGACACGGCACCGCATGCAATTCACCAGCATTCGTCCAATCATCGCGGGGACGGCCCGCGGCGAATAGAAAGGAACGACCATGGACATCACCAGGAACATGAACGGAGTCAGAGCGCTCGTCGTGGGCACAGGGCTCGCGCTCGCGCTCGCAATGGGCGCCGCCCCGACGCCAGCTATGGCAGCCGGGCGCGTTGGAACCACGAAGGTAATGGTCAGGACCGAGATCGACAACGTTGAGTTCAAAGTTCCGACGGTTATTCCCTTCGTCGCCAAGGCCGACGGCACGCTTCAGGGCCCCTCAGAAGACGCGACCACCATCGACAATCATTCGGCCTACGGCATCCATGTCACCAACATGAAGATCGACGCCATGAACACCTGGACCATTGCCGCCGACGCCAAGGCCGGAACCGCGCAGAACTCCATCGACTTTAAGGTCGGCCCCGACGGCGCGCTCCAGAACGCCAGCGCCGCCGCGCAAGGGACGGGCCTCGATCTTTCCAAGAATGCAGCCTTCGACATGGGCTACCAGGGCATTGCCGGCGGCACGGACAAAATCAAGCTCAAGACAAGCGGAAACGTCGCCCGCGTCACGCGCGACATCTTCCGCGTAACCGGCGAAGGCGATCAGGTTGCGACGATCACCTGGACGGTCGAGCCCGGTGCGCACACGGCATAAGGCCGTCGCCCTGGCCGCCGCCGTCAGCATCCTAGCGTTTGGGCCAGCCATGGCCTTTGCCCAGCAAGAACAGGCGCAGGCCGCCACGCAAGTGACGGTCGACCTCTCGGAGCTCGACCGCGGCGACCGCGAGGAACCGTTGGCGCAGACAGGCGACAGACGATGGCTCTTGGCAGCAGGCGCCACAGCAGCAGGCGCGGGAACCGCCGGCCTCGGTCTGCACATCAAACGCAGCCAGAAACAAAACACGGACAGGCCGCACTAAATTAGCTAAGGAGACCCCATGGCATCGAAGAACCTTTTGCCCGTCGTCGCACTCTGCGGCGCGCTCGCAACCGGAACGCCTGTCGCCGCTTGGGCGACTCCCGTCATGGCAGACTCCTTACCAGTAGCCCTAAGTTCCGCACCAAATCCGTCGAGCGCCATTGCGTGCGAGCGTTTTTCGATCGCACAGGCCGTGATCTCAACCTCGGGATGCCTTCGTCGTAATACGGACGGCTCGATAGTCGTGGATATCAAGCGTTCGAACAAGGCAAACGGCTCCCAGGCGGGGTGCGCCGTCTGCACGTGGCGCTCGGTTGTGCTCGATGCGGATGGCGATCCATGCAATTTAGAGCTGCGCATCGACATCGCTTCGGTCGATGACTCGGCGAACGGAGCGAAGGTCGCCTTCGACGGTACGTTTTTTGAGAAAGGAGGCGGTATATGTCTGGGCTGCGCCGCCGCGAATGCAGACGACACGCAGCCCACCCTCTCATTCACGGCATCGTTGCGGCTGACCAAAGCCGGTACCGATGCCATCGCGGCGGGAGAAGCGTCCCTGCTGTTCTACGCCGTCAGTACCAAAGACACAGACGCTCATTTCGAGAAGCCAGCCGGATCACTCAGCCTTACACGAGGGATAGAGGCAGGCCCTATTGAAATCGATGCCCGCGCGCAAAGCAGGCAACGCATTCTTGCCGACCCGGCGCTTCTCGAAATGGAGTGGAACGGATCCGGAGCCATCGGAATTCTCCCCTCCGCGTTTGACGCCAAGACGCTCCCCCCAAACGACGAACCCATCAACGCAACCATACAAGAAGAGAGCGCGGACAAAGAAGCAGGTGCGGGCGACACGCCGTCGCCGACAAACAGCGTCCCAGCTTCTTTCGAAGCGCCGAATGAGCCCGCTGCCGATCCAAACGATCCCGAGTTCGCGGACAGTCTGGGGCTTGCTGATCCTCAAGAGATCGATGAAGGTAACTGCTGCGTGCTTGCCGCGCTCGACCACACGGAGGTCATCGACGCTGCGAACATCGAAGTTGCCGCCGCCAATCAGCCCGTCCGCAAGTCGGCTATCATCGCATTTCCTGAATCCATCGAAGTCGTCTTTTTGCCATCGGGCGAGGTCGTGGCCCCAACACTGCTCACCTTGTTGGGCGCCAAGAATACTCGAAACGAAATTAAAAAGGTCACGGTTGTCGACCCTGCAACCACCGCCAAGCTGCGTCTATACGCCGTTGCTCCAGACGGAGGCAAGACCTTGGAATTCGATGGTGACACACTCCTAGCCTGGCGACGTCTGGACATTATGCAAGACGTCTCGTATCAGATCGAACTCGAAGGGTTTGATCGTGCCCGCGATGCCAATATCATCGCCGCGGCTATTGAATCCCCGCAGCGGCTTATGACACTGCGCTTTGAATACTATCCCTATGTCCCGACAACCACCTGAGGCTTAAATGCTGCACATCATTCCTAACACCACTTATATAACGTATTAGATGAGTCGCGATGTGCCTCGCATTTCGTTCTGCTACGATTGCCACGTTGGCATCAATACAGGAGGGCTCATGCCGGGCTTGGGAACAATCATCAACGTTGTGCTTTTAGTTGCGGGCGGTCTTTTGGGATTAGCGGGCGGCCGCTTCATCACACCGCGCATCCAAGACACGCTCATGAAAGCATCGGGGCTGTGCGTCCTGTTTATCGGCCTTGGCGGCACCATGCAAAAGATGCTCCTTATCGATGGGAAGGCGCTAGCGACCACCGGCACCACCATGCTCATCGTCTCATTTGCGCTCGGTTCGCTCATCGGCGAGGCCGTCAACTTGGAAGCCGCCATCGAGAACCTTGGCGAATGGCTCAAGCGCAAGACCGGCAGTGAGGGCGATAACGAGTTCACCAACGCTTTTGTCTCGACTTCACTCACCGTGTGTATCGGCGCCATGGCAATTGTGGGATCGATCCAGGACGGCCTGCTCGGCGACTGGTCAACGCTTGCCCTCAAGGGCGCACTGGACTGCATCATCGTCTGCACCATGACGGCGTCGCTCGGACGCGGCTGCATCTTCTCGGCCCTGCCCGTAGCCGTGTTCCAGGGGACGATCACGTTGTTTGCCGGCGCGCTCTCCCCCATCATGACCACAGCAGCCCTCAACAGCCTTTCGCTCGTAGGCTCCATGCTCATCTTCTGCGTCGGCGTCAACCTCATCCGTCCTCAGACCTTCCGCACGGCCAATATGCTCCCCTCCGTCGTCATCGCCGTCATCTACGCCCTCCTGTTCTAAATCTATCTACGCAGCAGTATCTCGAACACCTGTTTGATGCTGTGCTATGATATGAGGTCACCGAAGCTGCGTTAGGAGAGGAGAAGCGGTGGCCGACCAGGACATCAAGATGCTCATCGAGCGCATTATGGCCGAGGCCCGGACCCATCAGTCCGCCCGCTTCTCAAACGAAATCTACGCAGACGAGCCGATTCTCAAAACCGGCCGACAGATGCAGAATTTCCTCCCCGACCAATACCGCAAGATGCGCGAGATATCGCGCTGGCAGGATGACCCCAAGGGCGGCGCGGGCCGCTGGCTATCGGAGGCCGAGCTTTTCTACCGCCAGGGCTTGCTGATGGCCGACTTTGAGGACGACTGTCCCTACAACGGCACCTTTAAGTCGTACTTTCCCACCTACAATGCCATGAGCGACCGGCAGTTGCGCGGCTACTTTACCTGGCGTGCCCAAGTGCGCCGCGGAACCGTCGAGGAAACGTCTACATCCTTTGCCTTTCTGTATCTCTATGAGCTGATTTGCGGCATTGGCATAGATGATCCGCTCGAAGGTTTTAACAAGATCAAGGCCTTTTGGGATGTCTATCGCGCCTTCGAGCCCGGCATCGACCGGTTTGCGCGCGTGTGGCTGCAGGATTACGCCGTTTTCCACGGACTCGACCCCAAGCTACTTCGCGACTCTAAAACCGTCATGTTCGATAACGCCCTTATCGAGCTGCGGCGCGCGGCACGAGACCTTGTACCAGCACCGGCACCGTCCGGCCAGACCCCTAAGCGTCGCAAAACCTCCGAGCCCACGCTCCCCCTTCCGCCCGATGAGGTGCGCGAGGAGCGACTCATGGCCGCCATCAACGCCCTCTCCACGTACAACCTAAGTAACTCGCGGCTCGACCGCAGCCACCACCGCGATCTGCGCCACGTGGCGTGCGCCGTGTATGTCCGTATGGCGCGCTACTATGACACGCACCGAAAGACCGACATCGTGGCGAGCTTATTTGGGGAGGAGACGGCCATGCCCTACACCATGTTTGCCTCGGCCGTATTCTTTGCGCCCGAGCGCCACGAGGACTGCGAATATCGCCTGGACCCCATTCACATCTACCGCTGCCAAAACGGCTTTTGGGAATGCATGCGAATTCACGGCAGCAGGCAAAAAAGCAGCAAGCTCGGTGAAATGATGCGCGCCTGCGACCAACGCCTACGCCTGGCCCTAGACCCCACCCACCCCCTGAAGGAGGAGAAGGTCCCCAAATATCTGGCTAAGATCATCGATGACGAGATCATGGCATGGCTTTCGTGGGACGCCGCACACCAGCCCATCAAGATCGATATCGATTTGAGCCAGCTGGGGCACATTCGGAGCGCCGCCGCGCAAACGCGCGAAGCGCTTTTGATCGATGAGGAACGCGAGGACGACGCATCCGCAGAAGCCGAGGCAGCGGACTCAGGGCAACCGGAAGCCGAGCCCGTAACCGACGCGATTGTCGAACCGGTCGTGGCACCCATTCGGCAGGACTTGACCGACGAGCCGACCATATCCACCGAACAGTTTGGTGTCGTGGCACCGCTTCTCGCGCCGACGCCCGCGTTCGCAGCTGCTGCGCCCGCTGACGCCACAAACGAACTCGCGCCCGCCGCAGATGCCTTCCTTCGCGCACTGCTCGAGCAAAACGCAGCGCAAGCGACATCGGCAGTGGCGCACTCGGGACAGAGCGAGGACATGCTCGTCGATACCATCAACGAGGCGCTCTTTGACCTGGTGGGCGACACCGTAATTGAATTTAGCGCGGCAGGGCCGCAGATTATTGAGGACTACGAAGCAGACGTGAGAGGATACCTAGACCATGAGTGATACCGCATCCGCAGCACCCCGCGTGCCCAAGCGCGTCGCTGCCGTCATTCTCAACTCGCTCAAGGGCGGCGTGGTCCCGCGCATCGGCCTTCCCTACATTACCGTAGGGCGCGAGGTCGAGATCCGCGCCCTGCTCACCGATCTGAGTCTCATCGCCGACGGTGGTGCGAGCTTCCGCTTTCTGGTCGGTCGTTACGGCGCCGGCAAGAGCTTTTTGCTCCAGACCATCCGCACGCACGCCATGGGTGAGGGATTCGTCGTCGCCGATGCAGACTTATCCCCCGAGCGCCGTCTGCAGGGCGGGCAGGGGCAGGGCCTTGCCACCTACCGCGAGCTCATACGCAATATATCGACCAAGACGCGCCCCGAGGGCGGTGCGCTCAACCTTATTCTTGATCGCTGGGTCGCCTCGTACGCCGACGTCGACGAGTCGGTCGTCAATGCCCAACTGGCCCCGCTCGAGGAAATGGTCCACGGCTTCGACTTCACCCGCATGCTCCGCCGCTATCGCACGGCCGTATCCGAGGGCGACGAAGAAGCCATGAGCCGCGTGACCAAATGGATCCGCGGCGAATACCGTACCAAGAGCGAGGCTCGCGCCGAGCTGGGCTCCTCGACCATCATCAGCGATGACGACTGGTACGACTACGTTAAGCTCATCGCGCGTTTTTTGGTCTGCAGCGGCTACAAGGGTATGTTGGTGCTCATCGACGAGCTCGTGAATCTGTATAAGATTCCCAACGCGATCACGCGCCAGTACAACTACGAGAAGATCCTGACCATGTACAACGACACACTCCAGGGCAAGGCGCAGTACCTGGGCATGATCATGGGCGGCACGCCAACCTCCATCGAAGACCGCCGCCGCGGCGTGTTCTCCTACGAAGCCCTGCGCAGCCGACTCGCTCAAGGCCGCTTTGCACGCGAGGACCTTAAGGACATGCTCGCGCCCATCATCCGTCTGCAGCCACTCACCTACGAGGAGCTGCTGGTGCTGATCGAAAAACTCATGCAAATTCACGCCGGCTACTTTGGCTGGACGCCCACGCTTACCGAGAACGACTTGGTGGACTTCCTCAAGATCGAGTTCGGTCGTGTGGGAGCCGACACACATCTGACGCCGCGTGAAGTCATTCGCGACTTTATCGAGCTGCTCGACATCCTATGCCAAAACCCCGACGCCAACGTAGCCGAGCTGCTGCAAAGCGTCGGCGGCGACGCGCTGGTGCCGGCAGCAGCAACAGGCGACACCGGCACCGCAGGCGGCGACCGTAACTTCGCCGAATTCACCATCTAACCTGCCAAAAAGGGACAGGTTTATTTTGGCAGGTTTTATCTGGGCGAACGTTGAGACTGTAATGCAGCAAGCCGTTGCCAGCCGCGTTGAGAGATTCGTTTTTGAGAGGAGGCCCCGTGAACGCCTTTGACCGCTACGCCCCGTTTATCCAAGACTTCATCTACTCCCACGATTGGGAGAGCCTGCGCTCTATCCAGGTTGCGGCGGCAGACGCCATCTTTAACACACAAGACAATGTGCTCCTAACGGCATCCACAGCTTCCGGCAAAACCGAAGCGGCCTTCTTTCCCATCCTGACCGAGTTTTGGGAGAACCCGCCCGCAAGCGTTGGTGCCCTCTACATTGGCCCCCTCAAGGCACTCATCAATGATCAGTTCGTCCGTCTCAATGACCTGTGCGAAGAGGCCGATATCCCTGTCTGGCACTGGCATGGCGATGTCTCGCAGTCGCACAAGGCTAAGCTCATCAAAAAACCGAACGGCATCTTGCAGATTACGCCCGAGTCACTCGAGGCGCTCTTAATCCATAAGCACATGGCGATCCCGCGCATGTTTTGCGACCTGCGCTATGTGGTCATCGATGAGGTCCACTCGCTCATGCGCGGCGACCGTGGCGGGCAGACGCTCTGCCTTATCGAGCGACTCTCGCGCATGGCCGGCGTGCAACCTCGACGCATTGGCCTTTCGGCCACCATCGGCGACCCCGAGCGCACGGGTGCCTTTCTCTCACAGGGAACGGGGCGCGACTGCGTTATCCCACGCTTTGAAGAGCCGCGCCGCGTGTGGCGCATCTCCATGGAGCACTTCTACAACTCGGGCCCCCAGGCACAGCAACGGGGATTCATGGGCACAGGTCCTCAAGAGGCCGAAGTGCTTGCGTGCGAGCGCATCGAGGCGGCGGCATCCGCGGCACTGCCCGCCGGCGCCCAAGACATGCGTCACAGCGGACAGCTCACACAAGAGGAGCGCCGTCAACATCGCGAACGGGCACGGGGCAAAGCCGCTCCCAAAGACCGTCGCACTTCCTCGGCCCCCGAGGGCGAAGTCGACATCCCACGAGCGACCGAGCAGGCGCTTCTCAACCCCACCGACACGGCGCCCGACAACGCCGACCCCGGTATGGGCTATATCTTTGAGAATACGCGCGGCCGCAAGTGCCTGGTCTTTGCCAACTCGCGCGAGGAGGCAGAGGCCGTGTGCTCCATGCTGCGTAGCTACTGCGAGAACCGGCACGAGCCCGACCGTTTCCTCATTCATCACGGCAATCTTTCGGCATCGTTGCGCGAGACGGCCGAGGAACTCATGCGCGATGAGGAGCAGGCACAGACAACCGTCACCACCTCTACGCTGGAGCTCGGTATCGATATCGGCCGTCTAGAGCGTGCGTTCCAGATCGATGCGCCGTTTACCGTCAGCTCCTTTTTGCAGCGAATGGGCCGCACGGGACGCCGCGATCTTCCGCCCGAGATGTGGTTTGTTATGCGCGAGGAAGAGCCCGAGCCGCGCACGATGATGCCCGAGACCATCCCGTGGAAGCTCCTGCAGGGCATCGCGCTCGTACAACTCTATCGCGAGGAAAAGTGGGTCGAGCCGCCCGAGCTCGATCGACTCCCCTACAGCCTGCTCTACCACCAGACCATGTCGACGCTCGCCAGCACCGGCGAGCTCACGCCGGCCGAGCTTGCTCAGCGTGTACTCACGCTCAGCTATTTCCACCGCGTCTCGGCCGATGACTATCGCGTACTGCTGCGCCACCTCATCAAGATCGACCACATCCAGGTCACCGAGGGCGGTGGGCTCATCGTGGGTCTCGCGGGAGAGCGCATCATCAACAACTTTAAGTTCTACGCCGTGTTCCAGGAAAACGAGGAGTTCACCGTTCGCAGCGAGTCGGCCGAATTGGGCACGATCGTCAACCCGCCACCGCCCGGTGAGCGCATCGCCATCGCCGGACACTGCTGGATTGTCGAGGAAGTGGACTGGAAGCGCCACACCGTCCTTGCCACGCAGGTCAAGGGCCGTGTGCCGGCCTACTTTGGCGACTGCCCCGGTGACATCAATACACACGTACTCGAACGCATGCGCAAGGCGCTCAACGAGCATGCGACATATCCGTACCTCATGGCTAACGCACGGGCTCGCTTGGCGCAGGCTCGTCATACCGCCGAGATTTCGGGCGCGGGAACTAAGCCACTCATTAACCTGGGCGGCGACACCTGGGTGCTCTTCCCCTGGTTGGGCAGCTACGCCTTCCTAGCACTCGAGCGCATGCTTAAAATCAAATGTGCCGCTGAGTTGGGCCTTCGCGGGCTCGATCCGTCGCGTCCATACTTTATGCAGTTCAAGATGAAGGCCGACGAGGAGACGTTCTTTGAGGTGCTCGCCGCCGAGGCCGTGAAGGACTTCGATCCCATCGAGCTCGTCTATCCCGGCGAGGTGCCTTATTTTGATCGCTACGACGAGTACGTTCCCGAGGAGCTCGTGCGCAAGGGCTTTGCCGAAGGCGTGCTCGACATCGAAGGCATGAAGCAGCGCGTTCTCGGCTGGCGCGACCACGCCTAAGACCAGTCTTTTTGGGACGGGGAAACTTATTTGTCGTGAAGGACGGTGCCGAGGAAGTCGGTGTCGAAGGGCACGGCTTCGGCAAAGGCGTAGTTGCCGTCGCTGGCGATGAGCAGGTAGTTTTCCTCGCCGCCGAACTCTGCATCGCCACATGGGACCACCCAGGCGTGGGCGAACACCTCGAGCGCCGTGGCGGCGCAATCGCGCAGGAACGTTACGTCGCTCCCCTCGTTTGCGCTCACGATATTGGCAACGTAGATACCCCCGGGGTTCAGGCTGCCTCGCACCAAACGCAACGCCTCAACCGTCGCCAGCTCGCGTACGGGCTCGACACCGCCAAAGCAATCGCTCACGACCACGTCGTAGCGACGATGGCCCACGCTCGTCACACCCAAATACGAGCGAGCCTCAACGGTAATCACCCGCAAGCGGTCGCCCACCGCACGCTCCAGCTCGTCCAGGTAGAACCAGCGGCGCGCCAGGCGCGTAATCTCTCCGTCATACTCGATAACGTCCATGCACAAGTCCTCGTGCGACATCAGCGCGAACTTGGGATAGGCAAACCCGCCGCCGCCCAGCATAAGCATGCGGTCGATACCGTGACCGTAAGCGTCGCGCATCGCATCCTCGGCCTCAAACACGTCGTCAAACGAACGATAGTACGTAAAGACGGGCTCCGCCCAACGCTCGCCAACGTAGCTTGCACTTTGGTAGACGCCGCCTTGTACCAATACGCGGACTTCGTCGCCGCCCTCGTCGTGCACGCGCTTCACACGCGCCAACCCATTGCGGGTTCGCGCAACCTGCAGACAGGCAGCACGAACAGCGACGGCGGCCGCACCAAGCGCCGCGGCTCCCAGAGCAACGCCGGCAACGACGCCGGCAGAAACACTCGGCTTGTTCATCTAGAGCTCCTTTTGCAGATAAAGGCCATAGTCATAAAATCCAAGATGGCGATAGTACTCGCGCGTACCAATCGCGCTGATCACGTTGATGCGCGCATAGCCCGCGTCCCGAGCAATATGGCACGCACGCTCCACCAGCGACCGTCCCAATCCATGGTGCTGGGCTGCCTGGCCTTGATCCCCCACGCGCGCCGCCATGCCATACACGTGTACCTCGCGAATCATCGCCTCGTCCGGCATCGTCGGCAACTCGTCCGCATGTGCGGCAACAAAAGCGCGAACGGGCAGCGACAGACGCAAAAAGCCGGCGATCTTGCCTTCGGGCGTCACCCACTGCAAAAAGCGCTCGTAAGTCACCGGCGTCTCGTACGCCACTTCCTCATCAAGAGATAGCTCATCCAAGTCGGCACCCGCCGTACTGATCTCGCGATAGCGAATCTCGCGCACCGTCGCACCGTCACCCCGAGTAGCCAGGCGGTTCTCAACGAGCTGACGCAGGTTGGGCTTCTTGTTGCCCACCATGATGTCGTCGGAGCTAAAGTCGCGGATCATGCGGCTGATGCGGCAGAACGCCGGCGTCACCACGATGTCGTCGGCCAGCACATCGAGCAGTTCTTCCTCGGTATAGGGACGCCACTCGCCGCGCTCATAGCGGCCCACCAGACGCGAGCCCTCGATGAGCGCGCACGGGTAGACCTTGACCTCGTCGGGCATAAAGGCCCCCTCGGTCATAAAGCGCTCGTAGTCGCGCTTGTCCCCCTCGGGCGTGGCGCCCAGCAAGTTGAGCATAAAATGCGCGTGGATCTTAAAGCCAAACAGACGCGCAAGCGAAAACGCCCGCTCGATCTGAGCCACCGAAATGCGACGCTCGTTGATATCGAGCAGGTGCTGGTTGAGGCTCTGGATGCCCATCTGAATCTTGGTGCAACCCAGGCGGCGGATAAGCGTGAGCGCCTGGGGCGTCACGGCATCGGGGCGCGTCTCGATAACGAGCCCCACCACGCGATGCTTCGCCGTCTCGTTGATGCGCTGCTGACGCTCAAGCTCCTCCATCGTTGCCGTCTGCCACTCAGTGACCTCGCCCCACGGCGTACCGGGACCGTACAGACGACGCACCGCACGGTTATAGCCGCCCACGGCAGCATCCACACGCCCCTGCTCGTCGGCAACGCCGGCAGCAAGCTCGACCTCGTCTGCCGCAATGCCGGCGGCCCGATAGCGCTCACGGCGCTCTGCTACCACAGGCGGCAGGGCATCGGCGGGAGCGTCATCGAGCAGACGCCCCGCCTCGGCACGGCTGATGCCCGGACGTGCCAACATGGGGTTGGCCGCCACGCCGGCGACGGCATCGTCATTGAGTGCACGGAAAAGCTCCGACATAAACCATGTCTGATAGCCTTCCGGATAGTCGCTCCAGGTACCGCCAAGCACAATGAGCTCGATCTTATCGGTCGCATGCCCCATCTGCGAAAGCGCGGTCAGGCGAGCGCTCACCTGCAGATACGGGTCAAAGCAATTTTGCTCCGCACGGGCGCATGCCGGCTCGGCGTGCAGATAGCTCTTGGGCATGCGCAGATCGTTGGGGCAAAACAGGCAATCGCCCGAGCATGGCCAGGGCTTGGTAATGACGGTAATGGTCGCCACGCCCGAGGCCGTTCGGCGCGGCTTCATACGCAGGACCTGCAGCAGTTGACGCTCCAGATCGGAATCGACATTCCACGCAGCCCACCGAGCCGGCTCCTCACGTTTAACCCGCTGGTATAACGGCAGCAGACGGCGCTTGGCCAAATCGCGTTTGTCGGCACCCTCACGGCGCGCCTCGGCATGTATCAGTTTGACGAGAGCTTTGTCGTCCACGGTCTCGCCGCGACGCAGAGCCTCGAGTATGTTCAAGATAATCTGTTCCATGCCCCCATTGTAAAGGCAAAGGCGCCGGAGCCGATCTCGGCTTCGGCGCCTCCATCAAAGAGCATGCCTGTATGTACCGATCTCCGAAAACCGCTGTCACTCCGAATCAAACGACATATCGCCCGAACCGACCTCAAAACGATACGTGGCAGACTTATCGCCGTTATCGAATTCAAGATCCAAAATGGTCTCGCCGTCGTAGCCAAGCGGAAGGAAATCGCTCTCGAAGTCGCCACTGCCCAAGGTGAGGATCGCCTTAAAGCCCGTAGAGTTCGGAACCGTCATCTCCACGTCGCCCGAGCCCACACTCACATCCATCGACTTCGCGGGGGCCTGGTAGAGCTCGAACGTCACATCGCCCGAACCGACCTCGGCATTCAGGGTATCGGTCACGGTGCCCGTAAACTCAACGTCTCCCGAGTCCAAAGTCAGGTTGAGGTCATGACACGCAATGCCCGCGACCGTCAGATCACCCGATCCTACATTCGCTGTGATGCCCACCATGTTATCGGCAACATCGCGCGGCAGTTCGACGGTAACCGTGCGGTCAATGGCGCGCTCGTCATCGCAATCGAACTGGCGAATCTTGAGCGTAGAACCCTTGATTTCGGCCAGGTTCTGGGTTGCCGCATCGAAGGCAACGGTCCCCGTTGCCACGCGACCGCTTTCAATTACGCGCACTGGCCCGCCGGAGACGTGTTTGACCTCGACCGAGCCCGACGTCACGTCCAAATCAAGCGATGTGAACGCGTCGGCATCAAACGTTTCGCTCGAAAGCTGTTGAGGCCGAGCGGAATAGTTACCGCCATCCAAAAGATCGTCCTCGTCAACCGCATCGTCCATACCAGAGAAGCCGGATACAACATCGTCGAGATCCCACGGGCCATCAAAATGAATCAAAGTCCGCGAAATGCCAAAGACAAGCCCGATGATGAGCACAAACGCTCCGATGCCAACGCCCAAGCGTACCTTGGATTCATGCGAAAGCTTCATCATTCATCACTCTCTTTGGCAATCGGC